>CAZWTV010000017.1:0-24018 GCA_964637225.1 uncultured Sediminibacterium sp. | reverse complement strand
CTTCATTAGGCAAGTTGATGGTTTTAGAAATGGCACCACTCAAGAAAGGTTGAGCAGCAGCCATCATTCTGATATGGCCTTGAGCAGCAATGTATCTTTCTCCTTTGTTACCATTTTTATTTGCACAATCAAATACAGGCAAATGTTCTTCTTTTAAAGCAGGTGCCCCTTCTACAGTCATGGTCCCACAAACATAATCGTTGGCAGCATCAATTTGTTCTTCTGTGAATCCAAGGGCTTCTAATAAGTTAAAGCTCCAATCTGCAAATTCCTCTTCTTTGAAACCTAATCTTTTCAAACATGCATCACCCAAGGTGAAACGGTTAAAAACAAACCCAATTTCAAATGCCGATTTTGCAGCTGCATTTAATTTGGCCACTTCTTCTTGCGTAAATCCTTTGGCTAGTAAGGTTTCATTATTAATGAATGGGGCCCCAGCAAAACTTGCATGACCTACTGCAAAATTTACAATAGCATCATTTTCTGCTTGAGTATAACCTAAATTTTTTAATGCTTGAGGTACAGATTGATTGATAATTTTAAAATATCCACCACCCGATAATTTTTTAAATTTCACTAAAGCAAAATCTGGTTCCACCCCTGTGGTATCGCAATCCATTACCAAACCAATGGTTCCTGTGGGTGCAATTACTGTTGTTTGAGCATTTCTATATCCATATTTTTCTCCTAATTGAACAGCATCGTCCCAAGCTTTTGTAGCTGCTTTCAATAAATAGTCTGGCGTATGTTGTGCTTTAATACCTTGTGGTTTTATTTCTAAACCTACATAAGCTTCTTCTGCATCATATGCTGCGGCACGGTGATTACGCATTACTCTTAACATATCTTCTTTGTTCTCTTCGTATTTATCGAAGGCGCCTAAGAAAGAAGCTAACTCTGCAGAAGTTTTATAGGCCACTCCCGTCATAATTGCTGTAATAGAACCTGCAATGCCACGAGCTTGTTCGCTATCATAAGGAATACCACTCACCATTAACATTGAACCTAAATTAGCAAAACCCAAACCTAAGGTTCTATAATCGTATGATAATTGCGCTACTTCTTTAGAAGGGAATTGCGCCATTAATACAGATATTTCAAGTACCGTTGTCCATAATCTTGAAGTATATTCAAAACCAGCAACATCAAAACTATTGTCAGATTCATTAAAGAATTTACGCAAGTTAATAGAAGCAAGATTACAAGCTGTATTGTCCAAGAACATATATTCTGAACAAGGATTTGAAGCATTAATGCGACCTCCTTGAGGGCAAGTGTGCCACTCATTAATAGTAGTGTCATATTGAGTTCCAGGATCGGCACAACGCCAAGCTGCGTTTGCAATTTGCTCCCATACTTCACGCGCAGGAATTGATTTCATTACACGACCATCGGTACGCGCTTTTAACTCCCAGTTGCCATTTTCAGACAATGCTTTAAAAAAGCTATTAGGAATACGAACTGAATTATTGGAGTTTTGACCAGACACTGTTGCATAGGCTTCTCCTTCGTAACTATTGTCATATCCAGCAGCAACTAATGCAGCTACTTTATCTTCTTCTTTTACTTTCCAGTTAATAAAGTCCATTACTTCTGGATGATCTAAATCTAAACAAACCATTTTAGCAGCACGACGAGTAGTACCACCACTTTTAATGGCGCCAGCTGCTCTATCTCCAATTTTTAAAAAGCTCATTAATCCGCTGGAAGATCCACCTCCACTTAATTTTTCATTTGCGCCTCTAATTTGAGAGAAATTAGTTCCTACGCCTGAACCATATTTAAAAATTCTTGCTTCTCTTGTCCATAAATCCATAATACCCCCCTCGTTCACTAAATCATCGCTTACACTTAGAATGAAGCAAGCGTGTGGCTGTGGACGTTCGTAGGCACTAGTAGATCTTTTTAATTTTTTATCTGCAGGATCAACATAATAGTGACCTTGAGCCCCACCCGTAATACCATAACTCTCATGTAATCCTGTATTAAACCATTGAGGTGAATTAGGAACACAGGCTTGATTTAAAATACAATAAACTAATTCCTCATAGAAAATTTGTGCATCTTTTGTACTTGCAAAATAACCATGACGTTCTCCCCACACTCTCCAACAATTTGCCATACGATGAGCAACTTGTTTAACAGTAGTTTCACGACCTAATGAACCATCGGGTTGAGGAACACCTGCTTTTCTAAAATATTTTTGCGCAAGAATATCTGTTGCAATTTGACTCCACTGTTTCGGCACTTCGACATTGGTCATCTCAAAAACTTTCTCCCCATTTGGATTTTTAATTACGCTGTCTCTATAATCGTATTCAAACTGATCGAAAGGAGAAACATTTTCTTTAGTAAATAGGCGAGAAAACTCTAGACCTTTTTTTGTTTTTGTAGTAGCCATAGTCATTATTCTATTTAGGATGTTAGTGGGTAGTCCCTTTGGGTTTTGAAAAACCTTGATGGGTATACGAAAATATCTTTCTATAACCATAATACAGCCATGGAAATATCAACAGCTGTGGAAAAGAAATGTGGATTATTTTAAATCCTATATCAGGCTTGAATTCTATGATTTATCCCCATGTCACGTTAGTTTCTGAGCAAAAAAACTAGCAAATTTTAAGGATTTTTTGTAATAATTACCAATTGTAATATTACATATAGTTTATTTGGATAATTTTGTGGAATCCAATAAAAAGATGCACCTTTCGGGGGTCAAACAAATGAAACAAAAACTACATAATCAAATCCAAGAAGGCAAAGAACATTCCAAAAAAGCCTTAGCTATTTTGATAGATCCAGATAAGCTAAATGAAAAAAGTTTACATCAAACCATAGAGATTGCTATACAGTCAAAAGTTGATTATTTTTTTGTAGGGGGCAGCTTGGTGGTAACTGATACTTTAGAGACCACCGTTCTAGCTATAAAAAAGCAATGCCAAATTCCAGTTATTCTTTTTCCTGGATCACCTGATCAAATTACAAATAAAGCAGACGCGCTTTTATATTTGTCTTTAATATCTGGTCGTAATGCAGAATTATTAATTGGCCATCATGTAGTTAGTGCTCCTTATATAAGACAAAGTGGATTGGAAATTATGCCGGTGGGCTATATGCTCATTGACGGAGGCTCACCTACCACTGTTTCCTACATTTCTAATACCAATCCCATACCATCTAATAAAAATGATATTGCCATTTGTACAGCAATGGCGGGTGAAATGCTTGGTCTTAAATTAATATACATGGATGCAGGCAGCGGGGCTCAAAGACCTATTCCAACAACCATGATTGAAGAAGTAGCTAAACACATTCAAATTCCCCTTATTATTGGAGGCGGCATCACAACTGCAAAAAAAGCAGTAGAAAATTGTAAGGCAGGTGCCGATATTATCGTCATTGGTAATGCGATAGAGAAGGACCCTAATTTAATAAAAGAAATGGCTGAAGCAATACATAGTTTAAACTAGAAACTCATCATCTCTTTAAACTTTACCGTTTGGCGACGACTAATTTCTATTTTCTCTCCTGCTTTTAATTCCACTAATAAACCTCCATTAAAGTAAGGTTCTATTTTTTCAATCCAATGTAAGTTAATTATATGCTTGCGATTAGCTCTAAAAAATACACTGGGATCTAATCTTTCTTCAAGCGCATTTAAGGATTTTAAAATAAGTGGCTTATGAGTGGAGAAATAAACTTTGGCATAATTGCCAACACTTTCAAATAATCTAATTTCTTCCAATTTTACAAACCAACATTTTTCACCATCTTTCACAAATACCTGATCACTTTCTAATAATGGACCTCGAACATTTCCAGTTAAACTAGCTTGCTCTAATTGTATTTCAGCTTGTAGTTTTTGAATAGCATCTGCAATGCGTTTAGGATCGATAGGTTTTAATAAATAATCTAAGGCATTTACTTCAAAAGCCTTTAAGGCAAATTCATCATACGCAGTTGTAAAAATTACTTTAGGAGATTTTTCTAATTCAGAGAGTAAATCAAATCCTGTTTTTCCTGGCATTTGAATATCTAAAAAAAGTAAATCTGGATGGGCAAGCTCTATTTTCTCAATACCTTCATCTACATTACTGGCTTCATCAATGATTTCTATTTCAGGATGTTGTTCTAATAATTTTTTTAACTCATTTCTAGCTAATCTTTCATCATCTATTATAATGGCTTTTATGGGCATTGCTTTTTCATTTAATTTGAAATTGGTATTATTAACTTAGCAGTTACTATATTATTTTCGGTTTGATTAATTTCAAAAATAGCTTGGCCACGATACAAAATATTAAGTCTCTCTCTTGTGCTTTGTAAACCAAAGCCATCCTTCTCTGTTTTTTGAAGCAGGCCTGTATTTTGAACCATTAAAACTAATTTATCATTCTCCCATTTTGATATAATTTTTATAGTGCAAGCACCAGGTTGCTTGCCTAATCCATGTTTGATGGCATTTTCCACCAGGGTTTGCAACATCATGGGAGGTATTTGATTATGCAGCGTGTTGAAATCTATATCATATACTACGTTTAACCTGTCTGCAAAACGAATGTATTCCAGTGCAAGATAATCTTTAACTATATCTAGCTCTTTTTCTAAACTTGCAATTTCCACTTTATCTACTTGAATACTACTTCTTAAAATATTACTCAATTCAGTGATGGCCTGTCTGGATCTTTCAGGATTCTCATCCACTAAGGCTCTTATACTATTTAACGCATTAAAAATAAAATGAGGATTAATTTGAGATTTGATTGTTTTTAATTCTAATTCTTTAATCATGGTTTCCAATTTCACTTTATTAATTTCTTCCGTATTCGTAAAATCAATATAGTGCCATAATACATAAGTAGACATCCAAACTAAAAAAATGGGTGTATCAAAAATGAGACTAAATAGAAATCTTCTTCCAACAGCAATGTTTCTGCCAGGTTCATATAACTTTAAAACATCGGCTAAATAACTTGCTAAAAAACTATTCAAAATAGAAAAGGCAAATAACATTAAAACCAATTTCCACCATTGATTTGAAGGCATAGGAGGTCGCAGTGAAAAATGATGCATAGCCTCTCTCATTAAATGAGTCGTTAAAATGCCTATAGATAAATTCAATGCCAACCTTGGATAGAAAACAGGATTTAAATCCTTATCCAAAATAAAGGCAAAAAATAAGATAGTAAGTCCATAGCTAAACCATCCTACAATTTGACAAATCCAATATAGAGAAGAGTGTTTTTTCATCGAGCCCAAATTTACCTCTTTCAGCCAGTGTTTAGTCCTAATTTATTGATTAAAGGTCTTATTTTAGGCTGTACGGCACTATCAAATTCTCATTAAACTTTTGCTGTATATTTATGTTATTAACATACATTTACATTCTAAATTATTAAGATGCAAATTGAGGCTGGTCCTTTATTGAAAATGATTGACTCCCCAGACGATCTAAAAAAGATCTCTAGAGAGAGATTGCATCAGGTTTGTGATGAATTACGTCAATATATCATTGATATTGTGAGTGTTCATGGAGGTCACTTTGCAGCCAGTCTTGGGGTGGTAGAATTAAGTGTTGCACTTCATTATGTTTACAATACCCCCTACGATCAATTAGTATGGGATGTGGGACACCAGGCCTATGGACATAAAATTTTAACTGGAAGAAGAGACGAATTTATTACCAACAGAAAATACAAAGGCTTAAGTGGGTTTCCAAAAAGAAGTGAAAGTAAATATGATACTTTTGGTGTAGGCCATTCTTCCACATCTATTTCAGCGGCTTTGGGTATGTCCATGGCAGCTAAATACAAAAAAGAAAATAGAAAATCGGTAGCCATCATTGGAGATGGATCGATGACAGCAGGAATGGCTTTTGAAGCCATGAATCATGCAGGTGTTGCAGATAGTGATATACTTATTATTTTAAATGACAACTGCATGAGTATTGACCCTAATGTAGGAGCATTAAAAGAGTACTTGACCGACATTAGCACTTCACCGACCTATAATAAATTTAGAGATGAGCTCTGGCAATTAATGGGAAAGTTGCCTATTGGTAAAACCTTTACGAGAGAGATGGCGTCCAAAGTTGAAGCAGGTTTAAAAGGAGTCGTTTCTAAAAGTAGTAATTTATTTGAAGCACTTAAACTCAGGTATTTTGGTCCTATTGATGGACATAATATTTCTAATTTAGTTGATATTTTAAGAGATTTAAAAGAAATACCTGGTCCTAAAATTTTACATATTCTAACAGTAAAAGGAAAGGGTTATGCACTAGCAGAAAAAGACCAAACGAAATGGCATGCTCCTGGTTTGTTTGATAAATTAACTGGCGAAATAATTAAGAAAAAAATTGAAACACCTCAACCACCCAAATACCAAGATGTATTTGGACATACTATAGTTGAGTTAGCAAAAAATAATTCCTCTATAATGGGTATTACACCCGCTATGCCCAGCGGTTCTTCTTTGAAATTTATGATGGAAGCGATGCCCGACAGAGCTTTTGATGTGGGCATTTGTGAACAACACGCTGTTACTTTAAGTGCTGGACTTGCTACACAAGGCATTAAAGCATTTTGCAATATTTATTCTTCCTTTATGCAAAGAGCTTACGACCAAGTCATTCACGATGTAGCATTGCAAAATTTACCCGTTGTATTTTGTTTAGATAGAGCTGGATTGGTAGGGGAAGATGGCCCTACCCATCATGGTTGCTATGACATTGCCTATTTTAGATGTATACCCAATATGATTATAGCAGCCCCAATGAATGAAATTGAATTGCGTAATTTGATGTATACTTCACAACTTCCTACCACACAATCTCCATTTGTAATACGTTATCCAAGAGGAGAAGGTGTTACCGTAGATTGGCAAAAACCTTTTGAAGAAATTACAATTGGTAAAGGTAGAAAGTTAAAAGAAGGAAAAGATATTGCCATTTTATCTTTAGGGCATCCTGGTAATTTCGCACAAACTGCTATTCGACATTTAAGAGAAGAAGGAATCGATCCCGCTCATTATGATATTCGATTTGTAAAACCCATTGATGAAGATTTACTTCATGAAGTTTTCCAAAATTTTGAAAAAATTATAACTATTGAAGATGCTGCCATTATGGGGGGAATGGGTTCTGCCGTTTTAGAATTCATGAATGCACATCATTATCAAAGTAAAATAACCATGTTGGGTATTCCCGATACCATTGTAGAACATGGGAGTTTAAAAGAATTACACCAGGAGTGTCATTATGATACTTTAGCTATCATAGAGGCTGTAAAAACCTTATTGGGTAAGCAAATTTTAACAGAAGTATAATTTCATTTAGTTTAAATTAGGATCAAAATTTTGAATAGACTCTTCGGAAGAAATAGTCTCCTCTTCTCTATTTTCATTCCATTCAATGATAAAATTATTTCTTCCTTCTCCCACCATTAATCTCATGTATTTTTGTTGTGATAATTCTAGCACCGATAGAAATAAAAATATAGCGTGCACTCTGTCATTACAAATGTCAAATACTTTTTCAAAAGATACCGTTTTGTTTGTACCCACTAAGTCCAACAAATAAGTCCTACTTTCTTCCATTGTATAACTGTATCTTACAACGGTGTGCACAGGTCTATTTTGCCGTTCATGCAAACGAGTCATTACTTTTTCAAATGACTTCATTAATTTATATAAAGTTACAGTTTGTAACTCTGTACCTTCTGCAGCTTCTTCTCCTACTAAAGACATTTCTTGCTGAATATTGCCTCTTTTCATCATAAGCATTCTCAGTGCTTCCAAATCGGCCATTTGAACTGCTGCTTCTTTGTATTTCTTATATTCTAATAATTTATCAATTAATTCCTGCCTTGGATCAATTTCATTACCCATGGCATCCAGCTCTTTTCTTGGTAACAATAATTTAGCCTTAATGCGCATTAAAGTAGAAACGAATAAAATAAATTCACTACTAAGTTCAATGTTCACTTTTTCTTGTTCTTGTATAAAATGCAAGAAGTCGTTTATAATTTTAGTGATTTGAATATTATAAATATCCATTTCATCTCTTTCAATAAAAAAAAGCAAAAGATCAAAAGGCCCTTCAAATTGGTCTACCTTAATGGAATAATTTGTTGACTGATTCATTGATGCAAAGGAAAGAAAACAAGTTTAATTTAAAGTAATTTGAGCAAGTATTTATCCACTTTTCTAAAAAAATGAGCATCTTTACCCAAAACTTTAGGCGTGAATAAAAAGTTAATTGACTGGACAATTTTTAGCATACTCTCTATCATTTGGGGAAGTTCTTTTATACTTATGAAAAAAGGGTTGACCGAACTTACAGCTTACCAAGTAGCATCCATAAGAATGCTCTTTGCAGGCCTGGTTTTATTACCATTTGCCATACGGAGTTATAAGAAAATTCCCAAAGAGAAAATGGGACTTGTTTTACTGTCCGGTATTATTGGAAATTTTATTCCCGCTTATCTTTTTTGTATAGCCGAAATTAAAATTGATAGTTCATTAGCAGGAATTTTAAACTCACTCACGCCTTTATTTACCATTCTAGTGGGCTTATCATTTTTTAAAACAAGTATCAATAAACAAAAAATACTAGGGGTTATTATTGGATTTATTGGACTTTGTTTACTTTTTGCAACTGGTAAAAATATAAGTTTTCAAAATCTTACCTATGCAGCCCTAGTACTTGTTGCTACATTTTTCTACGGCTTGAATGTTAATATGGTAGGAAAATTTTTACAAAATATTCGAGCCCTTGATATAGCTTCTGTGGCTTTTGCTTTTCTCATACTACCCAGCGGCCTAATTTTATTTTTTACCGGATATTTTAATAAACCCTTTGACCAATATGGATTTCAAACAGCCAGTGCAGCAAGTATAATTTTAGGAGTAGTGGGTACCTCCATCGCGTCTATATTGTTTTACATGCTTATAAAAAGATCAACGGTTGTTTTTGCCTCTATGGTAACTTATGGAATACCTATTGTAGCTGTGGCCTGGGGGGTCTATTTTGGAGAATGGATTTCTTCATTACAAATAGCCAGTTTATTCATCATACTTTCTGGAGTATATATAGTAAATAAGCCCCAACGATTATGTTAGGGCTTATTCATGAAAAATTATTTAAAAGCGTCTAATACCTCTTTCAGGCTTGTCTTTTAAACAGTCATAATTTCTTTTTCTTTAGATGCTAAATGTTTTTCTACTAAAGCAATATATTTATTAGTAATTGCTTGTATTTCATCTTCCGCTCCTTTACAGATATCTTCACTTAATCCCTCTTTTTGTAATTTCTTTATTTGTTCAATATGATCTCTTCTAATATTTCGAATAGACACCTTACTTACTTCACCCTCTGCACTTGCTTTTTTAAATAATTCTTTTCTTCTTTCCTCTGTTAAAGGAGGGGTAAATAATCTTATTTGAACACCATCGTTTTGGGGTGTTATTCCAATGTTCGCTGCCATAATTGCCCTTTCAATCAAAGCTAACATATTTTTTTCCCAAGGTTGTATACTCAAAGTTCTACTATCTAAAACCTGCACATTACCCACTTGATTAATGGGTGTGGGTGTACCGTAATAATCCACATTAATACCTTCTAGAACTGAAGGAGAAGCCTTGCCAGCCCTAATTTTAGAAATTTCAATTTCCAAATGGTTAATGGCTTTTTTCATTCCTGCTTCTGCATTGCTTGTAACTTTGTTTAAATCTTCTGACATAGGAATATTTTGTGGTTACAAAGCTAATAAATCCCTGCTATTGTTAATAAGTCTTTTTAATAAATTTCATCTCAAATTAGACTTTGCATTCTATCTTTGCCTGTAACGATACAGTTATGAACACATCTACCGCAGAATTAACTAGGATTGCCTCTCAAATTAGAAGAGACATTGTAAGAATGGTACATGCACAACAAAGTGGTCACCCGGGTGGTTCATTGGGTTGCACCGATTTTTTGACTGCACTTTACTTTAAAGTCATGAAAATAGATACTCATTTTTCAATGGACGGTATCAATGAAGATCTTTTCTTTTTATCTAATGGACATATTTCTCCTGTCTTCTATTCTGTATTAGCAAGAGTTGGATATTTTGATGTCAAAGAATTAGCAAGTTTTAGAAAAATAAATTCTAGATTACAAGGCCACCCTACGACGCATGAAAACCTGCCTGGTATAAGAATTGCTAGTGGCTCATTAGGTCAGGGATTAAGTGTTGCCATTGGTGCGGCCCTCACAAAAAAATACAATAAAGACAATAGAACCATATATAGTCTTCATGGCGATGGAGAATTACAAGAGGGACAAATCTGGGAAGCAGTCATGTTTGCTGCACATAATAAAGTAGATAATTTAATTACCACTATAGATGTGAATGGTCAACAAATTGACGGCCCTTTAAGTAAAGTATTGTCTTTGGATAATTTAGAAGATAAATTCAAATCTTTTCATTGGACCGTTTTACATATGAATGGTCATGATATGGAAAATATTTTAACTACTTTAGACAAGGCAAAATCTCTTACAGGACAAGGTAAACCTATTTGTATTTTAATGAAAACAGAAATGGGTAAAGGGGTAGACTTCATGGAAGGAAGTCATGAATGGCATGGCATTGCCCCTAATGATGAACAATTGACAAAAGCGTTAGCACAGTTAGAAGAAACCTTAGGCGATTATTAATTTAGGGTTGATGAAAGAACATAAAAAATAACCCTACTTCTCAACTAATTTTTTCAAAAAGTCTGAAAGAAGCTTTACGAGCGGGTATCCATCCTGCAGCCACTGCAATTACTATCACTAAAAGTAGAATGGCCACATAATCTTCCATCATTGGTTTTACAGGATAATAGTCAATTACAAAAGAATTACCGCCTAATTTAATAAAATGAAATTTATTTTGAGTCCAACAAAATAAACTTGCTAGAACACCTCCCATAAAAGCCCCTACAAATGCCATAATTCCAGAAAGTAATAAAAATATTTTTTGAATATCCCTTGGACTGGCACCCATTGCGTGAAGCACATGTATATCTTTTTGTTTTTCTAATACTAGCATGGTTAAGGCACCCACTAAATTAAAAGAGGCTACTATCATAATTAAAGCAAGAATCGCAAAGATGATCCACTTTTCCATTTGCATAATTTTATAGAGATCGGCATTTTGCTGGTATTTATCTTTAATCTGAAAATTTTGTCCTAATTGTTTTCTAAGTGAATTCATTACAGAGGATAATTCATTAGGGGCCACAGCAATTTCAATAGCTGAATATTGATTTGAATCTAAATCAAATAAATATTGCGCAAAAGAATAATTGGTAAAAACATATTGATCGTCAAATTCCTGTTGGACTGAAAATGCACCACCCTGTACAGCCACTAAACTATTTAATTGATTCATATTAGTAAAACCTTTGCCTGATCGGTTCACAGCAAATAACTGCAAAGTATCACCAATAAAAGATCTAAATAAACCCAATTTTTGTTCCACTCCAATTCCTAATAATAAAATTGGATTTTCCATATTACCCATAATGTATTGACCTCGCTTCATATACTTGGCCACATTATTTATTTGACTATAATTTTTATCTACTCCTTTTACCCATACGACTGCTTGCAATTCTCCTTTAACAAGTAATGCTCTATTTTCAACCACTTTACTTACTGCTACTACACCGGGTATATTATTTATTTTTTGATAAGCCGATGTATCTAGTTTAAAAAATTTACCCTGTACAGGCGTCACTCGAACATCAGCATAAAAGTCGGAATACAATCCTTTAACTACTTCTGTAAAACCATTAGAAACACTTAGTACAATTATTAAAGCGGCAGTACCAACTGCTATAGCAACAACACTCACCCAAGCAATAATTTGAATTGCTTGAAAATGATATTTACCCCTAAAATAGCGCCATGCAAATAAAAGATGCACTTATAAATTTTTTAAAATCTCTTCCATTTTAAAGACATAATCCAAGGTATCATCCAAATAAAATTGCAATACCGGAATGCGTCTTAGCTGATGCTTCATGGTATCAGAAAGATGCTTCTTAATTTCCCAAGCTTGAGATTGAATCTTTTTAAAAGAAGCTTCTGTATCTTTTACTTGAAATAAACTCAAATAAATTCTGGCTTCTAATAAATCGGGGGTCACTTTAACTGAAGCAATAGAAATCATACCTCCTTGTAAATTAGTTAATCCTAATTTTAAAAAAATATCATTAAGGGCACTTTGAATAGCCCCAGCCACCTGTTTTTGTCTTTTTCCTTCCTCCATAATCAAAATGTTAGATTCGCTGTAAAATTAGTTACTTTGCTGATTATTCTAAGAGAATAATTTTGAATATGAAGAAATTTATACGCATTATTAGCTATATCAAAGAATACAAGGCCTATATGGGTTGGTATAGCTTATGTATTATCCTTTCCATTGTTTTTGGCTTATTTTCACTGGGCATGCTTATGCCTTTTATGGACCTTATTTTTGGCAGCAGCGAATTAACTGGTGCGATAAAATCATCAACCGCAAGTAGCGGTAACCAAAATATTAAAGATTTTATATACGGATTTTTACAACAAAATATAAGCACCCATGGAAAAGTAACAGCACTTGCATGGATTTGCTTTGCTATTATTATTACCATTTTTTTTAAAAACTTATTTCTGTATTTATCTTATTATTTTTTGGCTCCTATAAGAAATGGAGTGACAAGAAAATACTCCAGACTCTTATATGAAAAAATATTACAATTGCCCATAAGTTATTTTACAGAACAACGCAAGGGTGATATTTTAAGTAGATCTTCCAACGACATAACTGAATTAGAAAATTCTGTGATTGGCGCTCTAGAAGGATTAATTAAAGAACCTTTAAATATTTTAGGAATTCTCCTATTCTTATTTATCATAAGTGTAAAGCTCACCTTATTTGTATTTGTATTACTTCCTATTGCTGGGTTCATTGTAGGTCGTATTGGTAGAAGTTTAAAAAAACATACCCAGAAAGCACAAGTGAAATGGGGCGAAATTTTATCTCAGATGGAAGAAACTTTATCAGGTTTAAGAATTATTAAAGCTTTCAATGCAGAAGCTAAAATAAAAAATCAATTTTTTATTTTAGTTGATGAAATATTTAATATCAAAAATAAAATTTTAAATAGACGCGATTTAGCATCTCCCGTTTCTGAAACTTTGGGTGTCATCATTTTATGTGGAGTATTATGGTTCGGTGGAAAATTAGTTCTGAGTGGTGAAATATTATCTGGAAGTTCATTTATAGCATATGTTGCTTTATTTTCACAAATTATTAATCCTGCCAAAGCTTTATCACAAGCTGCTTATAATGTGACCAGAGGAAATGCCACACTAGATAGATTAAATGAAATTTTAGAAGCTCCTTTAAAAGTAGAACAATCAGCACAAGCCATAAACTTACATTCTTTTAATACATCTATTGAATTTAAAAATGTACAATTTTTTTATCAGGATACTTCCATTTTAAAAGACATTAACCTCACAATTCCAAAAGGAAAATCACTTGCCCTAGTAGGTTCCTCAGGTGCTGGTAAAAGTACATTAGCCGATTTAGTACCTCGGTTTCATGATGTAAGTGCAGGAGATTTATTCATTGATGGCAAAAATATCAAGGATTATAATTTACAAAGTTTAAGAAACCTAATTAGTATTGTAACACAAGAACCTATTTTATTCAATGATACCATTGCCGCCAATATTGCATTAGGTAAACCCGATGCTACTGAATCCGAAATAATAGAAGCTGCAAAAATTGCCAACGCTTATGAATTTATCATTAAAAAAGAAAATGGATTTCAAAGTATTATAGGCGACAGAGGTAGTAAATTAAGTGGTGGCGAGCGTCAACGATTAACCATTGCAAGAGCGGTACTCAAAAACCCCCCTATTTTAATTTTAGACGAAGCTACTTCAGCACTTGATACAGAAAGTGAAAAATTAGTACAAGAAGCAATTAATAATATGATGCAAAATAGAACATCTATTGTGATTGCACATAGATTATCCACCATTCGTCATGCCGATGAAATTATTGTATTACAAAAGGGTAATATTGTTGAAAGAGGTAACCACGATACCCTCTTAGCTCAAAATGGATATTACCGAAAGCTTATTGAAATGCAAGAAGTGAAATAATTAAAAAATAGAGCAAGTGGTTTATTGATCGGAACTATTTTTTACATAGCCTAATTTTGCTTCTAAGCTTAAAGTGGCATGTGGTACTGCACGCAAACGAGCTTTATCAATTAAACGGCCTGTTACTCTACAAATACCATAAGTTTTATTCTCAATACGCATTAAAGCTTTTTCTAAATGATCAATAAAGGTAATTTGACGAGAAGCCATTTGACCTAATTGCTCTCTTTCCATACTTACACTACCATCTTCCATAGTCATATATCTTGCATCATCATTGTCTCCCCCTAATTCGTCTTTACGAGTGATAAGCCCTTGTAAGTATATTAACTCTTTCTTGGCAGCTTCTAATTTTTTGGTAATTAGATCTTTGAATTCTAATAATTCTGCATCAGAATATTTAACTAAGGTTTCAGTAGATCTTTCTACTTCCTTTCTTTTTTCCATAGGCACATAACCAGGTTGGTAGGGCACACTGTTTTTAGAAGAAATTTTGGGAACCTTAATATCTTTAATGGGCTCAACAGCTTTACGCACTGGTTTTACAGGCGGGGTTGGAATTTTTACAACAGGTTTAACTGGTACATACTTTTCAACAGGCTTAGCCGCAGGTTTTGCTATAGGTTTTGGAGCTTGCTTTGCTGAAACAACACTTTTGGCAGCTGCCTTAACAGGCTTCTTAACATCTACCCCCTTTTTTACAGGAGTCGCTTTTTTAGGAGCTATTTTCTTAGCAGGTGCTGCTTTTTTTACCACTTTTTTTGCAGGAGTCGCCTTTTTAGGTGCTACTTTTTTCACTACTTTTTTTGCAGGAGCTGCTTTTTTAGGAGAAGCTTTTTTTGCGGGAGTCGCCTTTTTAGGTGCTACTTTTTTAGCAGGAGCTGCTTTTTTTACTGAAGCAGCTTTTTTTATGGGTGCCGCCTTTTTGGAGGCAGATTTTTTTGTAGGCATAGTTATCCTTTTTTTCTAACTGAAATTCTTAATTTTTGGTCATTTACATCAACTTCTACACCCTCATTTAAAACTGGCAGAAAGTCAATTTTGACTGCGAGAATTTCGCGGCAAATATAGTCCGAAAATTGAATAATGGACTCCTTTAGACCCGTATTATCCTCAATTTCAAGCAAAATCTTGTCTGTAAGTTCAAAATTGCTCTCTTTTCTGATATTTTGGACCCTATTGACTAGCTCACGAGCATTCCCTTCTTTCAATAAATCAGGGCTAATAGTGATGTCCAAAGCCACAGTGAGTGAATTTTTGACAGCAACACTCCAACCTGGTATATCTTCCGCAATTATTTCTACTTCATTGATTAACAATTCAATAGATTCATTTTCGACATTTATGGCTAAACTGCCTTGTTTTTCTAATTGGCTAATTTGTGCTTGAGAAAGATGGGCAATAACCTCAGAAGCCTGCTTCATTTTAGTGCCTAATTTAGCTCCTAATAATTTAAAATTAGCTTTAAGTTTTTTTCGAATAACCCCTTCTGTCTCGGTGATGTAATTTATTTCTTTTACGTTGACCTCGGCAAGTATTAATTCTTGCATCAATTCTATAGCAGTTTTTGTAGCAGGGTCCAAAACAGGTATTAAAATTTTCTGTAAAGGCTGACGTACTTTAATATTTACTTTTTTACGAATGGATAAAACTAAGGAGCAAATATCCTGAGCCATTCGCATTCTATTTTCTAATGCAGTATCAATTTTACTGGTGTCCACTTTAGGAAATGGCACATGATGAATTGAACTATAATTAAATCTTTTAGTAACGCTATTTAAATTTCTAAAAATTTGATCGCAAAAGAAAGGGGCAATAGGTGCCATGAGTCTAGTAATGGTTTCTATGCACTCATATAATGTTTGATAGGCGGCAATTTTATCTTGAGAATAAGTGCCTTTCCAAAAACGACGACGACACAATCTGACATACCAGTTACTTAAATGTTCATCAACAAAAGTTTCTATAGCACGTCCAGCAGCAGTGGGCTCAAAATCATCCATAGCGCTGGTTACCGTCTGCACCAAAGAATGCAAAGAAGAAATAATCCAACGATCAATTTCTGGTCTCTCATGTAAAGCAATTACGGCTTGTTCAAAATGGAATTTATCTACATTGGCATACAAAACAAAAAACTGATAAGTATTGTATAAAGTACCGAAGAATTTTCTTTGCACTTCTTGTATACCTGATAAATCAAATTTCAAATTATCCCAAGGTGAAGCATTGGTTACCAAATACCATCTAGTAGCGTCGGCACCATATTTTTCAATGGTTTCAAAAGGGTTAACTACATTACCCAAACGCTTACTCATCTTATTTCCATTCTTATCAAGGACCAACCCATTACTCATTACTGCCTTATAAGCAACACTATCAAAAAGAAGTACCCCTAAAGTATGTAAAGTATAAAACCATCCACGTGTTTGATCTACACCTTCACAAATAAAATCGGCTGGAAATGCTTGGCCTTTATCAATAGCATCTTTATTTTCAAATGGATAATGCCATTGAGCATATGGCATTGCCCCGGAATCAAACCATACGTCTACTAAATCCGACACTCGCTTCATTGGTTTACCGCTGGGACTCAATAGTTCAATTTGATCTACAAATGGTTTATGCAAATCAACATCCAATTTTCCATCAACAATTTTAATATTTACTGACTTATTAAAACCTTTTTCTTTGGCAGCTAAATAACCTTGTGTCAATTCCTCCATCGATCCTATACAAATTTCCTCCGTACCATCTTCTGTTCTCCAAATAGGAAGTGGTGTACCCCAATACCTACTTCTAGATAAATTCCAATCCACCATATTTTCCAACCAATTCCCAAAACGTCCCTCTCCTGTGCTGGCAGGTTTCCACAAAATAGTTTTATTTAATTCGACTAGTCTTTCCTTTACTGCAGTGGTTTTTATAAACCAAGCGTCTAATGGATAGTATAAAATGGGTTTATCTGTTCTCCAACAATGCGGATAATTATGTTCGTATTTTTCAACTTTGAAAGCTCTGTTTTCTTTTTTCAATTTTACAGAAATATCTACATTGACATCCTGAAAATCTTTTTCATCTTTATAATTTTTAACAAAGCGTCCACTAAATTCACCAACCCCTTGAATAAATTTTCCTTCTCGATCAACAAGTGTTAGAATGCCTAAATTATTTTTTTGTCCGACTTTATAATCGTCTGCACCAAAAGCAGGTGAAGTATGAACAATCCCAGTTCCATCTTCAGTAGTAACAAAATCACCTAACACTATTTTAAAAGGATCTCCTTCAAAACTTCCTGGCTGATTAGCTTCAAATGGCATTAATTGCTCATAACGAAGTTCATTTAACTGACTGCCTTTAAAAGTCTCCATGATTTTCCATGGAATGAGCTTATCACCTAATGCAAAACTTTCCAATCCTTCTGCTTCTATTTTAAAATATTTAGCTACTAAATTTTTGGCAAGCACTACGTTTATAGGTTCGGCAGTATAAGGGTTATAAGTAGCCACTAATACATATTCTATATGAGCACCAACAGTAAGACCTAAATTGGATGGCAGGGTCCATGGAGTAGTGGTCCAAGCCATATAAAAAATTTCTTTCGATTTTACAGAGGGTGATGCTTTGCTTAGTGCATCGAATAAAAATTTACTATGCTCACTTTCCAATGCTTTGAACATAGCTACTATAGAAGTATCTTTAACATCCTTGTAGGTACCAGGTTGATTAAGCTCATGAGAACTTAATCCAGTTCCTGCTGCAGGGCTATAAGGTTGTATGCTTACACTTTGATATAAATAACCTTTCTTATAAAGAGTACTTAGTATCCACCAAAGTGTTTCAATATAATTATTTTCAAAGGTGATATAAGGTTGATTCAAGTCCACCCAATAACCCATTTTTTGTGTAATATCATCCCACTCTTTTTTATATCGAAGTACTGCCTCTCTACATTTTTTATTATACTCTTCAACACTAATCTTAGTTCCTATATCTTCTTTGGTTATACCTAATTCTTTTTCTACACCCAATTCAACAGGTAAGCCATGAGTATCCCATCCTCCTTTTCTTTTAACTTGAAAACCTTGCATGGTTTTATACCTACAAACCATGTCTTTTAATGTTCTTGAAATGACATGATGAATACCCGGCATACCATTCGCACTAGGCGGCCCTTCATAAAAAACAAAAGGCGTTTTTCCTTCTCTCAAAGAAACAGATGCCTCAAAAGCTTTTTCTGATTTCCAAGCAGCTAAAATTTCTGCCTCCATTTGGGGCAAATTCAATCCGGTAAATTCTGGGTAGTTTTTATTCATACAACGCTTATCCTAGCTCATTTTTAGGGCACAAAGGTACGAATTAGCTTGTAAAAAAGGTCAGCCTAAATTTATCTGAAAACAAGAAAAAAATGAATTTACTGAGGCTGGGGCTCATTATGGAGCTCGTTTTCACCAAAGAATTTCTTTTGAAATACAAACAGGGTTATCACCCCTGTGCTTATGGAAGCATCAGCAAAATTAAATACAGGTCGGAAAAATTCAAATTCCTCACCGGCCCATATGGGAAACCAAGTTGGAAAGTGTGCATTTTGGATAATGGGGAAATAAAACATATCTACTACCCGACCATGCAAAAAAGTACCATAGCCCCCACCTGCAGGAAATAGTTTTGCCACCATCGTAGAGTAAGGAACACTGGCTTCAAAAATAAGTCCATAAAACATTGAGTCTATTAAATTGCCCACGGCACCTGCGTAAATTAAAGCTGCGCAAAATATAAAACCATTATGATATTTTTTTTCAATAAAACCTTTGATTAAAAAAGTGCCCCAAATAACAGCTACTAAACGAAATAAAGTCAAGATAACTTTTCCAAAATCACCTCCAAATTTTAAACCCCAAGCCATACCCTCATTTTCAATAAAATGAAGTCTTGCCCAATTGCCTATTAAAGCATGCTCTTCCCCCATAAAATAGTTGAGCTTAATATAAAACTTAATAGCTTGATCCAAAAAAATGATTAAGGCAATTAGTAAAGCTACTTTCTTTCCATTCATAGATTAAGTAAAATATAGAGTTATTAAATCTAAAGCAAATATAAGGTAGTTTTTAATGGCGCTGGTTTCAGTTACCCTTGCTTAACTTTTTTCTTATTGGTGAATATAGAATATGCAATAGATCCTGAAATACAAAACATAATAACCATTAAAGAAATAAGCACCTGTGTATTTTTATCTAACCACTCATTAATATAATGTTCCCCTAACATTTTAACTCCAATAAATATTAAAACAATGGCAATCCCCTGTTGCAAATGCTCAAACTGATTCACCGCTCCTCTTAATAAAAAGAAAAGAGAACGCAGCCCCAATATGGCAAAAATATTAGAAGTATAAATAACTAAACTGCTTCTTGAAATACCCATGACAGCGGGAATTGAATCTAAGGCAAATACAATATCAATAGCTGCCAATAATACTACAACTACAAATAAACTGGTATATATGGGTTTATTATTATGATCTCTAATAATCAACTTTCCTTCTCCATCAGTATTTCCAATGGGTAAGAATTTTTTTAAAAATAAGTAAACTTTAGAAGTATGAGGATCAAAACTTTCTTCTTCACCTGCTGCAAACATTTTATATCCAGTATACACCAAGAAAAGTCCAAAAATATAAAGTATCCATGCAAATTGGGCTACTAATGCAACTCCCACTGTGATAAAAATTACTCTAAACAATATAGCTGCTAATATTCCTATCAACAACACTCTAGGTATATGTTTTTCTTTTACTTTAAAAGCATTAAAAATTAAAATAAATACGAAGATATTATCAATACTTAAGCTCCATTCCATTAGGTAACCACTCAAATATTCAAATCCTAATTTTTGACCTTCTTCCACCCACATAAAAATCCAAAAAGCTAAGGCCAACAAAACCCAAAGAAAGGTTTGACGCAAAGCTTGTTGAATACTTATAATAGCATTTTTTTTACTTAAAAATCCTAAATCTAGAATTAAGGCAATAAGAATAACCACCCCAAAGACAAGATATACAAGTTGATCCGTAGTCATAGTATAAAGTTACAAATTACTTACTAGACAACAAATTGACGTTTACGGTAACCATTCCATAAAAAGTAAAATAGCGCTAATAATAATAAAGGCCCGAGCACTAAAATAATTTGAATTAGTGATCGATGAGTATTTACTTTTTCAGTATTTAACAAGCGAAGAATACTTTGTTTATTTCTACTTTCTAATAAACCGGCAGGCTCATTCAAGTAAGCTATAGTATTGACAAAAAAATCTTGATTCGCAAATTGATACTCTTCCATGGGCAACATCCCCATAGGAAGGGGTCCTTTTTTACTATCAACCTGATTCGTAAGAATATCAGCATCTGCCATTACCAATTGTTTTGCTTGAGAGGTAGCTTTTGATACAAAATTTTTTCCTGTGGCACGCTGTATAGAATCCATCATAGCTGCGGTAATTCGGTTGGTAAATAAAGAAGAAAAGGTACCCTCTAATAAAACGGCTACTGGTAAATGATGTTTTTGAAAAGTCACTAACTCTCCTTCTTTTTGACCACTGTTTAAATCTATCACTGCTGGTGAACTTAGTATTCGACTATTTGTATCTGTGGTGAGTAAAATTGTTTTACGAATTCCAGCTACCGAGATTGTATCTACACTGGAAGGAAAATTAGTTAATATTCTATCTAAATTTTGAACAATAGGATGATTTTGACCTTGTACAAAAGGAGCATAAGGCCAAGGCATTCTTTGAATAATAGGACTACCATTTTCTTCTTTTCCTACTACCATTGGAAGTTTAGAACAATTTAAGTCTTGCACTAAGTTTGAATTAATTCTTACCCCATATTTAAAAAGTATATCATCTAAAAACAAGTTTCTATCAAAAGCAACATAGGTATCTTGTCTTTTTTGTAAACTATCATATTCAGCATATAATTTATCAATAGCCCAAATAATATTTCCTCCTGCCATTACATACTGATCTAGTTTTAATTTATCCATTTCAGTAAAGGGTTGAGAAGGCTTTACTATTATTAATGTTTTAATTTTCTTTGCATTAGGAAATCCCTTTTTTAAATCAAATACCGCTAAATTGTAATCATGCATAATAGACTCTCCTAAATTATTCACAGTTAAATTGACGGGCTCCCCATTGCCTATGAGATAAGCAACATTAGGTACTGTAGTTCTACTCAGTAAATAAAGGGCTTGAGTAAATTTATATTCTAATAAAGCTACTGCTGCATTGGCACTTGCCTCTTTATCTTCTTCAGGAATATCTTTTACAATATTATACGGCTTAAAATATTTTTTACTACTACGTAAGTCAATTACTTTAGGGACTTGGCCCTCCACTTCAATAAGTGCCCCCGGAATCATTAGTTGATCGACTCTTTTATCTAAAGAACTATTTTCTGATTGAATTCTTTGAATGGGTAATCCCAATTTGGATAAACTATCATAAAATTGATATAGCGCCTCTTTAGTATATAATTCACTAGGCACTTCCCATTGCCAACTTATAGCTTTAGGATTGATTTGTTTAAATTGATCTAATAGTTGCTGAGTATTCACCGCAATACTTTTATAATAAGCAGGAATGTCACCACCTAAATAAAGATGTACTTTCACCGGCTTTTGAATGGAAGCAACTATTTGGACTGTTGACTTGCTTAAGGTAAATCTATGATCTTTGGTGAGGTCTAATTGAAAACTATACAAAGAAAAAAATACGTTCACACTAATGAGTGCTCCAACAGTAATTAAATATTTTACTTTGCCTTTAATATTTTCAATACTCCCCATAGCAAATAAAATAAGAATGGATAAAAAATACAATAGATCTTCAGCACTAAGCAATCCCTTACTCATATTTAAGTAATGAGCTTCCAAGCCTAATTTATGAATGAAATAAGTAGTTTCACCTGAAAAATTTAGCATTAAACTTATCCAATAAAATCCTTTGAAAAATAAAATACATGCTACAACAGCTAACAATAAAGCCACTAAAGTATTTTTTGTGATACTACTTAAATAAATACCAATCATAGTATAACTCGACGCTAGAAAAAGCAACCCAATATAGGAACCATAAGTAGCACCCCAATCTATACCTCCAATATTACTTAATGCATTTAAGGTATACGCATAACAAAAGCTAGGAATAATGGCTACTAGTACAATAAAAAAATTACCAAAGAACTTACCCAACACCAGATGCAAGGGACTTAGAGGTAAAGTTCTTATAATCTCATAAGTACCATTAGCATACTCATTTGAAAAACTATGCATTGTTATGGCGGGTATTAATAACAATAAAAGCCAAGGTGCAAAATCAAAATAAGCTTGCAAAGAAGCATAGCCAAAATCAAGTACATTAAAATTGGGTAGTACAAATAAAACTAACCCATTCACCATTAAGTAAAGGCCAATGATTAAATAGCCGCTTAAGCCATTGAAATACTGCGCCCATTCTTTTTTACATATTGACCACATAAATCAAAGCTACAAAAAATGCCCCGTGATAAGGAGGCATTTAATTTTATAAAAATCTTAGGATTTGCTTCTTTTGCTAAACAGCAAAGCTTTCTCCACATCCACAGCTTCTACTTGCATTTGGGTTATTAAAATAAAAGCCTTTGCCATTCAACCCATCAGAAAATTCCAATTCAGTATTCACTAAATACAAGAAACTTTTAAGATCCGTCACTACTTTTAAACCATTATCTTCAAAAACCTGATCCATGGGTTTTATTTCATTGTCAAAATCTAGCTTATAGCTCAATCCAGAGCAACCACCACCTACTACTCCTACTCTTAAAAAATAGCTTTCATCCTCAGCAATACCCGCTTCTTGCATTAACTGCAATACTTTGGCTTTGGCTTTATCACTTACATAAATTGAATTCTCTTGTGCAACTTCACTCATACAACTTTATTATGTCAACCGAATTAAATATGACTTTCCTCAAAAACTAATTCAGGTAGTCCATTTTTCACACGGAAATCATTTATAGCTGCTTTGATAGCATCTTCAGCTAATACGGAACAATGAATTTTAACTGGAGGTAAGTTTAACTCCTCTACTAAATCCATATTGTCAATTTTAACTGCCTCATCAATAGTTTTTCCTTTTAACCACTCAGTGGCTAAAGAAGAGGAAGCAATTGCAGAACCACATCCAAATGTTTTGAATTTTGCATCTGTAATTACGCCAGTGGCCTCATCTACTTGAATTTGTAAACGCATCACGTCTCCACATTCAGGAGCTCCCACTAAGCCTGTACCCACGCTTTTAGAAGCTTTATCAAGTGTTCCTACATTTTTAGGATTAGAATAATGATCAATTACTTTATCAGAATATTACATTTTATTATTGTTTTTTTTATTGACAAGGAAATGTAACTTGCTGCAAAGCAGAGAGGATATCAAGCTCATTCAAGTGTGATTCGTGCATTACTAAAAGATAACCAGCGAAAGCGAGGGCATTCAGAGAATCCACACCGTCGTCTGTGAATTCCTTCCTTCGGGGTACAAAAAGCATCCATTGGAGATTCCAAATCAAATTAAACTGTATTTCTTCAGGATAAGCTGATCGGATCAAATTGAAGGCATTGATGGGGTTGGTATTTGGGTCCAATTTGATGCAAGAGTGTTGGAATGATTGGAAGCAGGGTAGCGTGAATGGTATTCCCTTCTCACTGGTGCAGGAATTGATGGCTTTTTCAATGATGGCGCCCTTCCCGTCCGTTCCCACAACCTGGAAATGACGATGAATCTGACTGG
>CAZWTV010000016.1:0-24255 GCA_964637225.1 uncultured Sediminibacterium sp. | reverse complement strand
ATTATTCTGGTTTTTTATGGAATAAACTTTAACACTTTATTAATATATCCTAATATTCTTTAAATTTGCAATCTAAATTTGAAATATGAAAAAACTTATGTTGATGTTGACTCTAAGTTTATTGACAGTGGTAGGTGTCTTTGCACAAACACGTCAATTAACTGGTAGAGTAACAGACCAAAAGGGCGTCGCTATTGCGAATGCGTCAGTGGTTGTAAAAGGCACAAAAATTGGTGCTAATACAAGTGAAGACGGTTCATTTAAAATTACCGTTCCTTCAACTGCAAAAACTCTTGTGGTAAAATCAATTAACTACAGCGATGCTGAAGTTGCGATTGGTACAAAAACAAATTTTACAATTCAATTAGAGTCTTCCTCTTCTCAATTAGATGAGGTAGTGGTAGTAGGTTATGGTACACAAAAAAGATCCAATGTAACTGCCTCTATTGCTAAAGTGGACATGTCAAAAATTGAAAACAAACCATTTGCATCATTAGATCAAATGTTACAAGGTGCTGCCCCTGGTTTACAAGCCACTTCTTCTACAGGTCAACCTGGTGCGGTAACACCTATACGTATTAGAGGTATTGGTTCATTCTCATACGGAGGTGCACGTCCTTTATACATTGTAGATGGTGCTCAAATTAATGATGGTGACTTATCTAACGGTAACGGTGGAGGTTTCAATATTAACCCTAGTACAAACGTTTTAGCAACTATTAACGCAGATGATATTGAAAGCGTAAACATTTTAAAAGATGCTGCAGCTACTTCAATTTATGGTTCTAGAGGTGCTAACGGAGTTATCGTTATTACTACAAAAAGTGGTAGAGCTGGTAAAACTCAATTCAGATTTGATTCTGAAGTGGGTCAGAATACACCCATATTACCTCCTACACAAGGTTATCCAACCGATGTGAATGATTACTTCCAATTATTCAAAGAAGGTTTAGCAAATGCTGGTGTAGCAGCAACCTCAGCTGCTGCTACTTTAGCTAGTTATGGATATGGTAATGGTGTGGGTATTGACTGGTTCCATTTAATTACAAAGCCTGGTTCTCAAAAACAATACAATATTTCTGCAAGTGGTGGTGACGCAAAAACTAAATTTTTTGCATCAGCTGGTTACTTCTATCAAGATGGTACTACTTTGAAAGCCGATTTCTCAAGAGTAACTGGAAATTTAAAAGTAACTCATAATGTAAATGATAAATTATCTTTTACCACTAAGGTTTCAGCAGGTAGTACTTTACAAAATTCAGTATTAGCTTCTGATGGTCCTGGTGGATCTGGTTTATATTTTGGTAACCCTGCTTACGTGTCTTATGTATTAAGACCCACACAAAATCCATTTAATCCAAATGGTACTTTAAATATTAGCCCAGATAACTTAGGTTTCCCTGGTCACTATAACCCATTATATATTGCAGCCAACGATAAAAGATGGTTAAAAGGCTTGAATGCTATTGCTAACCAAAATGTGGAATATAAAATTTTACCTGGTTTGAAATTTTCTACCACCATCAATATGCAATACACTAATAACGAAGAGTATCAATTTAATAACCCCTTCCATGGTGATAACTCAGGTGCTTCAGGAGAGGGTGTTTCAATTGTTACAAGAGCTTTCTTAACAGACTTAATTAATCAATTTGACTATCATTACGATATTAACAAATCAAAACGCTTTTATGCTGATTTCAAATTAGGTCAAGAAGCAATTAAGAGTGCTACTTACAGACAAATTGGAGATGTGACTGGTTTCCCTCCTAGAACAGATTTATACTATTCCACCAACGCTGCTACTTCTACTAACGGTAAGTCTGTAGGATCTGATTATACTTTTACTGGTTATTTCTCTAATGCCACTTTAAGTTTATTAGATAAGTATACTTTATATGGAAGTTTCCGTCGTGATGGTTCATCAAGATTTGGTGTTAACAATCCTTGGGGTAATTTCTGGTCTGTGGGTACTTCTTGGAATGTACTTGCTGAACCGTTTATGCAAGGTAATAAAGTGATATCTGCTTTTAAGATTCATGCTAGTTATGGTACCAACGGTAATGCTGAAATTGGAAACTATACTTGGAGACCTTCTTACGCTTTTGGATATAACTACAATGGTGTAGCGGGTGGTACCTTCAATAATATAGGTAACGAGAGTTTAACTTGGGAGAAAAACAACCAAGCCGATTTAGGAACCAATATTAGTTTCTTTGATAACAGAATCAATGTAAACTTCGACGTTTATAAACGTAATACAGATGGTGCTTTATTAAACCAAAACCTATCTCGTACTACTGGTTTCACAGGTTATATTAATAACGTAGGTAGTATGCAAAACTCAGGTTATGAGCTTTTTGTAAATTTAGTACCTATTAAAGTAAAAGATTTCTCATGGGAAATCAATGCTAGCTATACAGCTAACAAAAATAAAGTTACCAGCTTACCTTCAGGTGATCAATTAAATGGTGCTTATTTATTAAGAGTAGGCCAACCTTTTTATAGCTTCTACACTAGAGGATATGCAGGTGTAAATATTAACACAGGAGATCCAATGTGGTATTTGGATAGTACTCAAATTGGTTCAACTAGCATCAAAACAAAAGCGAATTTATATTTAGTAGGAAAGCAAGCCGATCCTAAATACTATGGTAGCTTAGGTAGTACCTTCAATTATAAGTCTTTGACATTCTCTTTTGACTTCTATTATAACTTCGGTAACTACTTCAATGAGTCTGCTCAAGCTTATGCAATGGATGGTGCCTATTCTACTAGAAACAAATACGCTATCAACTTAACTCGTTGGCAAAAACCTGGAGATATCACTACTGTTCCTAAATATGTATATAATGATGGAAGAGGTGGTTCAACAGGGTCTGACCGTACCTTATACAGCGGTGATTATGTTCGTTTAAGAAATATACAGTTGACTTATAAATATGATAATAAAGCGGTGCTTGACAAATTCCATATTAATGGAATCAATATCTATGCTCGTGGAACTAATATATTTACAAAAACATATGCTGATATCATCTTAAGTGACCCAGAACAAGGTATTACTGGTAATAACGGACAACAGGTATTACCTTCTAAGTCTGTCACTTTTGGATTAAGTGTAAACTTTTAATTAACAACAACTACTTAATATTTTTTATATGAAAAATAATTTTAACAAAATCACTAAAATGTTCCTAGCAATTGGAACCATAGCAATGCTATTCGGTTGCTCTAAAACATTTTTAGATCAAAAGCCTTACAACTCTGTTGTATTATCTGACGCTATTAAAACAGAAGATGATATGAGTACAGCTTTGACTGGCTTATACGCTTCTTTAAGAGCTACCGATTTTTATGGTAGAACTTTTGCTGTAAAAGGCGATTTAATGGCTGATAAATGTTTCTTGTCTTCTGCTAACTCTGGAAGATACATTTCATTTAATTTATACAATTTTACTAAAACAGATGGTTATGCTTCTGCTGTTTGGCTAAATGGTTATAATGCTATAAAAAATGCCAACTTCATTATCAATTCAGGTTTAGATCCAGCTACTAATCCTAATGTAAGTCAATTGCTTTCTGAAGCTTATGCAATTAGAGGTTTAGTATACTTTGATTTGGTAAGAAATTTCGGTTTACCATATACCACCGACCCTTCTAGTCCTGGTGTGCCTATTGTAACTAAGTTCGATGTGAATGCAAGACCTGCTAGAAATACAGTGGCTGAAGTGTACACGCAAGTAATTGCCGATTTAACAAAAGCAATTTCTTTGGCAAAGTACAATCAAGGTCAAACCATGAACTTTACTTTAACTGCTAAAACTAGAGCGCTGAACTCTTCATTTATGACCAAGTATGCTGCTGAAACACTTTTGGCTAGAGTATACCAACATAAAGGAGATTGGGCAAATGCAAAAACAATGGCATTAGATGTAATTGCTAATAGTGGTTTTAGTTTAGTAACAAGTGCCAATGTTATTTCTTATTGGAAAGGGGCTTCTCCTTTAACTAGCAAAACTGAAACTATGTTTGAAGTTACAAGTGATGCCAACAACCAAGTAGGGGACGGAACATTAGCGGTATTTTTAGTTCCTAAACCAGGTGGTGGAGCTTATGGAGATATGTTAGCTACAAAAGCTTTCTATGATTCATACACAGCTACCGATACTAGAAAAGGTTTAATAAGCCCAGATGTGAGATCTGGTCAATTAGGTACTGCTCACTACATTGTTAAATATCCGATTGATAACGTTAACTTAGACGACGTTAAAATTGTTCGTTTCTCTGAAGCCTATTTAATTTTGGCTGAAGCTTATTATAATTTAGGCGATATAGCCAATGCGAATGCGACTCTAAATAAATTTGCTGTAAACAGAGACCCTAACGCTGCTTATGCTAACTCTGGTTCTCAGGTATTAACTGATATCTTAGATGAGCGTGCAAAGGAGTTTGCTTTTGAGGGATACAGATTCTGGGATTTAACAAGATTAGGCTACACTTTTGTGAAACCTCAAGGTCAGGATGCTACCAATGCAGTTTCAGTTAAAATAACTGTGGCTCCAGGTAATCCCAACTTATTATTCCCTATTCCAAACGATGAAATTTTAGTAAATCCTTATGTTACTCAAAACCCAGGTTACTAATATTTTCAAGTAGTATATTGTAAAAAAGCTCTCTCGATTTCGAGAGAGCTTTTTTTATGATTAGTTGGTTCTTTTTAAATTATTTTTTAAATCTCATTGCGTATTCAGAAATATACACCGCTGTGTCTTTGGTTTGGTCCTTAAAAAAGAGCCTTGCTTTTTCGCCTAATTGTAAACAAGTATATTTTAGTTTTGTTGCATTGATATCTCCTATTGGCTGCAAAGATGGATACCAAATGATATGTCCTGGTTTACTTAATAATAATTTAGGGATAGTCCAATCCTGAGCCTTTTCTAAATTTAAATTTTTATTAAATGAAATATAGATATTACTACCTCTCCATGAAGGCCCTTCAGATTTAGCCATTAACATCACCCAAGCTTGTAAGTAATGATTCCAACTCACAGAAGGACCCCAATAATATTTACTATTACTATCTGAAGAAGGTCCACCACCCAGTTCCTTGGTAATTTGAAGATTTTTAATGGGAGTACCCACTGCATCATAGTCGGCTTGAAAGTCAGTACCATCATATCTTTTTGCTTTTCCTATGGGATCATCTAAATCAGTTAATTTAATTCTTGCTATACTGATACATTGACCTCTATATTCTTTTTCTTTGCTGTAACTTTTAGCAGAATATTTACCAGCATATCCATATTCTCCATAAAATATATATAAATAATCTCCACTAACTACAGCGGAAGGATCACCTACCCCTCCTGCAAAAGTCACAGAATTATTATGTGGTTTTAATATCATTCTATCTTGATTATCTTCTAAAACAATACCTTTATTTTCCCAACTATAACCACCATTGATTGATTTCATAATTCCAATTCTACAAACTGCTGCAGGTGTTTTGGCACCAGTTAATCCTTGGGGCCAATTACTATCAATATATCCTTTACCCGTTTTATTATCATAAGGAAGTGTTATAGGATAATTTTCATTATGGTAGAGTGCATATAAAGTTTTTCCTGTGGTATCTTTTTTATCCTGATATACTGTTTCAAACCAAACGGCTCCATGTAATCCCTCGGCTGTTGGTTCTACATTCAAAGGCATAGTAGGTTCTTTAAAAGCTTCATATGTCTGATTAAATACTTCATCAGCATTTCTACCTGATGCATATTTTAATTCTCTGGAATACCCCCAAAGAGGATCTTCTCCATACTTGCCTGGGAAAATGCGAAAAGTATCACCTATCCATACTTCAGCCATATTGCAATCTACAAAAGACTTGAAATAAATTGGTGGTACCTTGCTCAGTTCAAAATCAAATTCTGTTTTGATTTCTTGCTGCTTACACATTGTAAAAAGGGGTAATAATAACCCAATAATTTTGAAGTATTTGCTCATTGTTTTAAAAGCTTATCTAATTTAACAATAATGTTTTAAATCAAGTCAAGAGCTGTAGTTTTTTTAAAAAAATAAGATTATATTAGTATTTACTAAAAATAATTTTTATTAAAAACAATACTTATGAAAAAAATATTTTTCTTTATTTTATTAAGTTTAATGGTTTTGTCTAAAATGGGCACAGCTCAGCAAATGGCCGATTACTTGGCACCTGCTTTCCCTTCCGATTTAGTATCTAATCATAAAGGAGACGCCGTAGCTTGGGTATTTAATGATAAAGGAAGTAGAAATATTTATTATGGCCTGCCATCTTCTAATAATTTTAAAGCGGTCACTGAATATAAAGGAGATATTGGAGTAGAAATTGGAAGTATTGTATTCGCTCCTAATGATGATAAAATCTATTTTGTACGAGGTAATACTAATAATTCAAAGGGGGAGCCAGCCAACCCTGCTCAATTACAATTTACTACTGAGCAAAATATATACTCTTTGGATATAACTACTGGAGTAATAAAAAAATTAGCAAAGGGAAATGGACCTGTGATAAGTCCAGATGGGAAATTATTAGTATACACACAAGGTGGAAAAGCATGGAAAATGAATCTAACAGAAGAAAATGCTAGTGCCCAACCATTATTTTATAGTAGAGGAAGTATAAATAGTTTGGCTTTTAATGCAAGTGGAAAACAAATTTTATTTGTTTCTAATAGAGAAGAACATTCTTTTATTGGTGTTTATGATATTGCAAGTAATCAAGTAAATTTTATAGATGCATCTACTTACAATGATTCTGATCCGGTTTGGAATAAAGAGGGCACACATATTGCTTTTGTGAGAACTGTTAATATTAAAAATGAAATTGGTTTTACACCAAGACCCACTGCTGCACAGCCCTGGGAAATAAGACTTGCAGAAGTAGCCACCCATAAAGCCACTACTTTATTTAAGGCAGACGAAGGCATGGGTTCATTATTTGTAGGAGATTTACCAGCTGTTGCCACTCAATTAATTTGGACCCATGACAATTATATTGTTTTCCCTTGGGAAAAAACAGGATGGATGCATTTATATAGTATTGAGCCCAACACAAAAAAAATAAATCATTTAACACCTGGTGGGGGGGAAGTTGAAACCATGCGTTTAGGAATGGATGGGAAAACTGTCTATTATGTTTCAAATATAAGTGATAGTAATAGAAGACATATTTGGTCGGTAGATCCAGCAACTGCTAATCCAATCATGCTCACCAAAGGAAAAAATATTGAATATAATCCAGCAGTACTTGCCAATGGTATAGCTTATTTACAAGCTAGTGCTACTAGACCTTCATGGCCTATGTATAAAGCTGCAGGAAAAGAACAAGCTTTAATGGATCAATTATTTCCATCTAATTTTCCTAGTAATCTAGTTACACCAAGTACTATATTAATTAAAGCGATGGATGGATTCAAAGTACCTGCTCAATTATTTTTACCTACTAACTATGATGCTAGTAAAAAATACCCAGCAATGATTTTTTTACATGGTGGAAGTAGAAGACAAATGCTTGAAGGTTTTAATTATAGTTCTTATTATTCTAATGCCTATGCTGTGAATCAGTTTTTTGCAAATCAAGGTTATATTGTTATGGCCTTAAATTACAGAAGTGGAATTGGATATGGATTAGCTTTTAGAGAAGCTCCTAATTATGGTATGGCGGGAGGCTCTGAAGTAAATGATTTAATAGGAGCGGGTGAATATTTAAAAGCTAGATCTGATGTAGATGCGAAGAAAATTGGATTATGGGGAGGTAGTTATGGCGGTTATTTAACAGCCCATGGTTTATCAAAAAGAAGTGATTTATTTTCAGCAGGAGTTGATATTCATGGTGTTCATAACTGGAATGATGAAGAGCCTAATTTTGCACCTTGGTACGATAGCTTACGATTCCCTGCTGTAGGCCAAATTGCTTATAAAGCTTCTCCCGTATTTACAGCTAAGGGTTGGAAAAGTCCTGTATTATTTATACATGGGGACGATGATAGAAATGTTCCATTTGCAGAAACAATACATATGATTCAACAACTAAGAAGACAAAAAGTTAAAGTAGAGGAAATTATTTTTCCTGATGAAATTCATGGATTCTTATTATATAAAAGCTGGCTAAAAGCCGATGAAGCATGTTTTGACTTTATCCATAAAAATTTTAATAAATAAATTACCTACTTAGAAAAAATTGATATGAAATTTAAAAATTGTACAATGAAAAATTTAATTATTATAGTTGCTTTGCTATGTGGTTCTCAATTCATAAGCTCCATGACGCAAGCCCAGCATCCTGCAAATTTTACTCCTGCTAGCTACCAGGATCCTCAAAGAAATAATCGTATTGCAACTACTTATCCTATAATAGAACAGATGCTTAAAAATTATGCAGAAGTAAATCATTTTCCTGGGTATGCTTTTGGTCTTGTAGTAGATGGTAAGTTAGTATTTAAGACTAGTGGAGGATATGCCAATGTGGAACAAAAAATTCCTGCTAGTTCTTCTTCCATGTTCCGAATAGCCTCTATGTCTAAAAGTTTTACAGCACTTGCTATTTTACAATTAAGAGATCAAGGAAAATTACATTTAGATGATCCAGTACAAATGTATATTCCTGCTATGAAAGCCCAAGGTTTAACCAAGGATGCACCAGCCATTACTATTCGACATTTAATGAGTCATAGTGCAGGTTTTCCTGAAGATAACCCTTGGGGAGACAGACAATTAGCCGATACGGAAGATGAACTTTTACAATTAATTAAAGCTGGAATCTCATTTTCTAATGCAGCCGGTGTACAATATGAATATTCTAACTTGGGTTTTACCATGTTGGGGTACATCATACATAAAGTTTCAGGACTTTCCTATGATGCCTATATCAAGAAAAATATTTTAATACCTCTTGGGATGAATGAAACTACTTATGAATTTGCAAATGTGCCTGAAAAAAAATTAGCTGGTGGATATAGATATATTAATAATCAATGGAGAAAAGAAAATTTATTACACGATGGAATTTATGGAGCTATGGGTGGTATGATTACTTCCATAGATATGTTTAGTAAGTATGTAGCACTTCATCAAATGGCTTGGCCAGAGAGAAATGATCCAGAAACTTTTCCAATTAAAAGAAGTAGCCTTAGGGAAATGCATCAGTCTTCAAAATTTATTTCATTAACACCTAATTATACTTTTCCAAGTGGTCGTGTTCTAGCAGCTACTAATAGTTATACTTATGGATTAAATTGGATGCATGATGCTTTAGGTAGAAATAGTGTAGGACATAGTGGTGGCCTACCTGGCTTTGGAAGTAACTGGCGTTTTATGCCCGACTATGGTATTGGTGTTATATTATTTGCTAATGTTACTTATGCACCTACTTCTCTTATTAATTTAGCAGTATTAGATACCATTGTTCAGTTAGCCAAATTAAAACCAAGAGTAATTAGTATATCTCCCATTTTACAAAGAAGAAAAATACAATTAATTTCAATGCTTCCTAATTTTAATACAAGTGCAGCTATCTTCGCTGAGAATTTTTTTGAAGACTACCCCATAGAAACCTTGAAAAAAGAAGCAGCAGCTATTTTAAAAGAAGCAGGAGAAATTGAATCAGTTGGAGAAATGGTTGCTGAAAATCAAATGCGTGGTTATTGTATTATTCAATGTAAGCAAAAGAATATAAAATTAGCTTTTACTTTAACACCTGAAAATCCTGGATTAATACAAGAATATCATTTAAATATTGTGGAAAGTAAAAACTAGTTCCCAATTTTTACTGAGGTCATACTTAAAGAGCCTGCTAGTAATTTATCATTGAATAAATCTATTGGGTCCTGTTTTTGTTGTAAACCTAAGGTATAAATAAGTGGTAAATAATGATCTGGGGATGGAATGGCTAACTTAAAAGCCATACCTTGTTCTTGGTATTTTAATAGTGGATTATAATTACCTTCTATTAACAACTTATTAATTGTTGCTCTAGCTTCAATTGCCCAATCATAGCCATAATCATCCTTGTCAAAATTTTCCCAATCCACCATTCTTAGATTATGTACAATATTGCCACTACCTATAATTAGTACTCCTTTTTTTCTTAATATTTGTAATTTTTGAGCAAGTTCAAAATGATAAAGGGGGGGCTTTGTATAGTCAATACTTATTTGAATTACAGGTATATCTGCTTTGGGGTATAAATGTTTTATGACACTCCAAGCCCCATGATCTAAACCCCATTTTTCATCTAAAATAGCCTTATGAGGAGTCAAATAAGGGTCTAGTAATTCCTTTGTATATTCTGCCAATGGGGGGTTACCATTGGCGGGATACTCAACTTCATATAAAGCAGGAGGAAAGCCTGTAAAATCGTGAATTGTAGGCGGTTTTTCCATGGCAGTAATTTGAGTGCCCTGGGTGAACCAGTGAGCAGATATACAAACAATAGCATTAGGCTTGGGTAAGGTGCTAGCAATATTTCTAAAACCTTGAACAAATTCATTTTCTTCAATTGCATTCATAGGGCTACCATGGCCTAAAAATAAAACAGGCATGAGTGCGCTGGCTTTAAAATGGCCAGACCAATTATGTAAATCATTCAAATTATTCATAATAGATACTTTTATCAACCGACACAGGAATAGCAAGCAATTATTGCTATTCCTGTGAACTCTGTATTACAAAGATATCACTTATAGTTCTTTATTATTTCTTAATTAAGCTCTATATAATTTTTTAATTCGTATACCATATTTATATTAATTTGCAGCCTCAAATAGTTCATTAATTATCATTTTATTATGGAGGAGCAAAAAAAGAATAAACAAGCCAATATTCGTAAAGTAGTAATTAGTATAGTATTAATTACTGCCCTTTATTTTGGTGCTAAAAAAGTAATTTTTTCACTTACACATGAAACCACAGATAATGCACAAATAGAAACTTCTATTGTGCCCGTCTTAACTAGAATTGCAGGATATGTGAAAACTATTTCTATCAAAGACTATGACTCTGTTAGTCAAAATCAGTTGGTAGCAGAAATTGATGATGCAGAACTACAAACACAATTGGAGGAACAAAAAGCCGATTTACAACAATCACTTGCAGATGTTTCCAATGCACAAGCGCAATTAGAAAATGGTATTTTATCCTTGAAAAATAATAAAGGACAAGTAGACTTAAAAACTATAAAACAAAAAAAGGCTAATAATGATTTAAATAGAGATCAAAATTTATTTAAAGAACAAGCCATTACAAGAAAGCAATTAGAAGAATCGGAATTTCAATTGTCTTCTTCTAATCAAGAATTGAGTAATGCGCAAACCGAATTGGCAACTGCCAATAATAGAATTGCAGTATTAAGACAAAATGTGAATAGAGCTAGTGCGCTTATTGAAATGAAAAAATCAAAAATTAAAGAAACTGAATTAAAATTATCTTATACTAAAATTATTACACCTAGTGGCGGTAAAATTGGTAAGAAAAATATAAATATTGGACAATTTGTACAAGCAGGAACTCCTTTATTTTCTATAGTGAATGATAGTAGTTATTGGATTGTTGCAAATTTTAAAGAGAGTCAATTAGAAAGTTTACAAGAGGGTAAGAAAGTTACTATTCGTTTAGATGCATTTCCTGAACTTCCTTTAGAGGGAACCATAGTAAGTGTAAGTGATGCCACAGGAGCAAAATTTTCACTACTTCCTCCTGATAATTCTAGTGGTAATTTTATTAAAGTAACGCAACGTATACCTGTAAAAATTGCCATTAACCATCAAGAGGCTTTTAAAAATAAATTAAGAGCAGGTATGAGTGTATTCATCACCGTTGACAAATAGTTATTATGCCAGCGCTTAAGGGATTCGCAAGAGCCATCATTGTTATTACTACAGTATCAGCAGCTATAATGGAGTTGATCGATACTTCTATTGTGAATGTTGCCTTAAATGATATTTCTGGTAGTTTGGGTGTAAGTATTGAAGATGTTAGTTGGGTAATTACGGCGTATGCCATAGCCAATGTAATTATTATTCCTTTAACAGGATTTTTAGCTGAATATTTTGGTCGTAAAAATTATTATATAGTTTCCATGATTCTGTTTACGGCTGCTTCTTATTTGTGCGGTCAGTCAGATAGTTTACTTGAACTTATATTATGGAGGTTTATTCAAGGTATTGGAGGAGGCGCATTGCTCTCTACTTCACAAGCCATTTTATTTGATGCTTTTGAACCCAAAGATAGACCTATGGCAGCAGGTTTATTTGGAATGGGTATAGTATTAGGACCTACACTAGGCCCTACTTTAGGAGGCTGGATTATTGAACATAATAGTTGGCCTTTAATTTTTATGATTAATATTCCTATTGGAATTATTGCTACTTTTTTATCATTCACTTTTATTGAAAAGAAAGCAAATGAAGGTAAAGGCAAAGATGCAATTAAGATAGACTATACGGGTATTATGCTTTTAATGGCAGGTATTGGATGTTTACAATATGTATTAGAAAGAGGAGAATCTGAAGAATGGTTCAATAGTGAAACTATTCGTTACTGTTCTGGTATTGCTGTAATAGGACTTATTTCTTTTATTATTTATGAATTAAATATTCAACAGCCAGCAGTTAATTTAAGGGTTTTGAAAAATAGAAATTTGGCTTTCACTACTATTTTTACTTTTGTGGCTGGATTTGGGTTGTTCACTTCTGTTTTTGTTTATCCTGTTCTTGCGCAAAGAATTATGGGTTATACAGCATTTGAAACGGGTATCTCTTTATTGCCTCCTACGCTTGCAGGAGTTATTATGATGCCGATTATAGGAAAATTAATGAGTAAAGGAGTAACGCCCATACCTTTTGTTATTGTGGGATTTACATTATTTTCTGTGTATGCTTTTTATAGTGCTTCCATGCCTTTAGATGCGGGAAAATGGGATTTTTTCTGGCCATTATTAATTAGAGCTTTTGGAATTTCAATGAGTCAATTGCCTCTTATAAATCAAGCTGTAGTGGGTTTATCTCCCAAAGATTACGCTGCAGGAATTTCATTAAATAATATGATTCGTCAATTGGGAGGCGCCTTTGGAATTGCCGTTGCAAATAATTATGTAGCGAAGCAATATTTTCAACACCGCACTAACTTAATTGCGCATATACCCTCCGATGGAGCACAATGGCAGGAAAGAGTCAATGCAGTGACTCAAGGAATAGCTGCTAGATCGGGTGATATACAGGGTGCTACTCAAAGAGCTTATAAAATGATTGATATGTCGGTAGATAGACAAGCCTATTATTTATCTTATTTAGACACATTCAGATTAGTGGGGATTTTCTTTATTCTAGTTATTCCTTTAGTAATGTTTTTAAGAACCAATAAAAAAATGGACAAAGCTGCTGCTGAAGCTGCTGCAGAAGCACATTAAATGAAAAGTATTTATAAAGTATAGTGATATGAAAAAAATAATTCTAAGTATATTGGTGTTAGCGCTGCTCTACACTAGTTCTCATGCCCAAGGTATTATTAATGGAGAACTTAAAAATTTATTAAACCAATCTTTACAATATTTTCCAAAAGTCAAGGAAGTTCAACAATCTGTACAATTAGCTGAAGATAAACTTGCTTTAACTGAGTTAAATAAGTATCCAGACATTACTATAGATGCTAGCTATGCTTATGTACAACCAAAAATAGAAGTTGCATTTGGTGAAAAAGCATTTCAATTTGCACCGGTTCACAATGTTTCTGGGGCTGTTAATGGTACTTATACTTTATTTGACTTTGGAAGATTATCCTCTGCTATACAAAAAGCTAAATTAGAATTACAAACTTCAAAACATGTTGCAGAGCAATTAAAACATAGTTTATTTTTTCAAATTAGCCAACTTTACTATCAAATCATCTATGCTAAAAAAGCAATAGAAATTCAAACTCTAGTACTACAATTGTTAAATGAGAACAAAACTCTTGTAGAAACCCAATTAAAAAATGGTAATGCGATTCAATTAGATGTACTCACTATTCAATCTAAAATAGATAATGAGTTAAATAGAAAAATTGATCTAGAAACTAATTTACAAAAATTATTAAATTTATTAAATTATGCTACTGGTGTTAATACAATTAAAGAAAATCAATTAAGTCTTAGTTTAAAAAGTTACACGTCTGAAGAAGCCATGCAAATGGCTTTATTGCATAATCCAACTATTGCCATTGCTAAGGATAAAGTAAATGTATCTAAAGCAGATGTGGCAATAACTAAATTAAATGAGCTGCCTTTTATAGGCATGAAAGCCAGTGTCGGTTCCCGCAATGGCTATTTACCCCAAATCAATGACCCTCGCTTCAATTATAATGCAGGTGTTGGGTTTTCAGTACCTCTGTTCAATGGTGGTAAAACTAAGCAACAAATTAAAATACAAGAACGAAGCCTTGCTTTAAATGAAACAAATGTGCAATCACAAATTCATGATTTTGAAAAAGATATTCAAGCTGCTTTAATTGATATTCAAAGTAATCAAGTAAGAATTAAAAATGCAAATTCTCAAATAGAGCAGGCCTCATTAGCTCAAAAATTAAGTGTAAGTAAATTAAAAAATGGAACTGCTACCCCAATTGAAATAACTTCTACTAATGCAGATTATCAGAGAGCCTTACTTAATCAATTGCAATATCAATTTCAACTATGTAATGCTCAATTGGAACTCATTAAATTAATGGGAATTGAATGGGTTGATTAAAAATCGGCATAATCTCTAGCGCTCATAAGAATGGTTTCATTTCTATTTACTGAATTTTTATATTCAGGTGCTGCCGAAATTTTTTTCCAATGAGGTGCTTCGCCAAAAGATTTCCAATGTGCATTTCTATCTTCCATGTTATTAAAGCTAGTCATATAAATTAAATTTGGCATTCTACTTCCTGCAATTACTTTGGAATAAAAAATAGCATTAAAATTAAGGCTTGCAAAAAGAGTAATTTCTCCACCTTCATTAAACATATGAACTTTTCTTAAATGTAAATTCTCTGTAGGACTTTCATAGCTTCTATATTCATACACACGACTACTCGATTTTGTAAGTGTAGAGTTTTTTACATATTCAGGTTGAAATTTAAATGCCCTACTAATTATCTTCTCAATTCTTGTAAAAGGCAAACTACTATCTGCATTTTCTAAATGAAGAATAGGTTCCTTTCCCATGGGATCTAAGTTTTCTATTGTTTGATCTAGCTCATCTATTTTTTCAATGCTTTTGAAAGGCATCCAAATAAATAGTCTTTTATCTAAGGCTGTATCATTACTCAGGGGAGCGAAGACTCCAATTTTTTTAATACCATTTTTATGCATAAAAGGTAAATAGATATTCTTTAAAAAAGTATCTATTGCTGTAATTTGTTTTGCTGAACTACAATGGTAAATTTGAATTAAATAATAATCGCGCAATTTCTTTTTTTCAATATTTGAATTTGAATTATTCGTAATGCTTGCAAAAATTATTATATTGAAAAGTAAGCATGGAAAAATTAATAAAATTTTTTTCATAAAGTAAATTTGAAAGAATAAAAATAAATATATATAGCTGCTTATTCAAAAGTAAGTATTTAGTAGCTTTAATCATAATTGTATTTGTAAATTTTGTATAAAAGATTGAGATAGAGTATATTTAATTATAAATTAGGTTTATGCAAAAAGAAAAATCAGACTTACTGCCTTTTATATTAATAACTTGCTTATTTTTTTTATGGGGTTTTGCACATAATTTAGATCCTATATTAATTCCACATCTAAAAAAATCATTTACACTTACTACAACTCAATCCACCCTAGTAGATTCTTCAGTTTTTGTAGCTTATTTTTTTATGGCTTTACCAGCCGGTTATATAATGAGAAAATGGGGGTATAAAACAGGTATTATTATTGGGCTTTTATTATTTGCCTTAGGTTCATTTTTATTTGTGCCAGCGGCTAACAATCAGTCCTATGATTATTTTTTATTTGCTTTATTTGTCATTGCATGTGGTTTGACTATTTTAGAAACTGCTGCTAATCCCTATGCTTCTAGCCTAGGAGATCCCAGCACATCTACCCAAAGACTTAATTTGGCACAATCCTTTAATGGATTAGCTGCAGCATTGGCACCCGCTATCGGAGCCAGAATAATTTTAACCAAAGGCTATACTAAAGAAGAGCTTAGCGCTATGACAGCTGCAGCCCAAAAAGCTGCCCTGGCTGCAGAAGCCTATACAGTTAAAACACCTTACACTGTTTTAGGAATTATTCTTTTAGGTATTGCTTTTCTATTTTTTAAAATAAAGCTACCAGACATTAGAGAAAAAAATGATGCTACTACTAATCAATCTATTTTAAAAACATTAAAACATGCTCATTTATCTTGGGCGGTAGTAGCACAATTTTTTTATGTTGGCGCACAAGTGTGTGTTTTAAGCTTATTTATTTTATATGCTACTCAGTCGGCCCAAATTTCAGAAATACAAGCTGCCGATTATTTAAGTGTAGGAGGTTTTGCTTTTTTAGTAGGTCGCTTTACAGGAACTGCTTTAATGAAATATATTAAGCCACGTCAGTTACTAACTTTTTTTGCCCTAGTTTGTGTTATTTTATGTATCATAGCTATAGTTGGTAAAGGTATTATAACCATATATGCATTAATTGGAATTTGTTTTTTTATGTCTATCATGTTTCCAACTATATTTTCATTAGGTATTCAACAATTAGGTCCAGATACTGAAATCGCTAGTAGCTTAATAGTTATGTCTATTGTGGGAGGTGCTATTTTACCTCGTATTTTTGGATTAATAAGCGATGCTACTGGTAATATTCAAATGGGTTATATAGTACCTCTATTGGCTTTTGCTGTTGTGGCTTACTTTGGATGGAAAGGCAGTAGTATTAAAAATATATAAATATAAATAGGAGTACTTAGCTTTATTAAGATACTCCTATTTTTTAATTTTATTAAAATTTTAATGCTTATAAATTTTTCCGTCTTTCATTACCCAGTCTACATTTTGTAACGCACTTATATCTTTGGTAGGGTCTTTTTTTAAGGCAATAATATCGGCAAAAGCGCCTTCTTTTATTTCTCCAATTTTACCTTGCATGCCTAATAATTCAGCAGCAGTTGTGGTAGCTGTTTGAATGGCTTGAACTGGACTTAATCCCCATTGTACAAAATAAGTAAAATCTTTAGCTTGTGCCAAGTTCCAATCGTAACCACCAATATCAGTACCATAAGCTAATTTCACTCCCCACTTCATCGCTTTTTTGAAAGTGGCTTCTATGGATTGTTGAAAATATAAATTTATGGGACTGCCTAATTTGGCTCTCCCTTCTGCAACAAATTCATTTACAAATAAAGTGGGGCACCAATAAATTCCCTTTTCAGCCATAACTCTCATACATTCTTCATCCATTCCACTTCCATGTTCAATAGAAGAGGCACCAGCTTGAATAGCTGCAAGTATTCCATCTCTAGTCATAGCATGTGCAGCTAATTTTTTTCTACTAATAAGTGTTTCTTCACCTATTGCTTTAATTTCTTCAGTAGTAAAATTTGCAATAGATCTGAAAGAGCCATCTGGTAAACGATAATAACCACGGTCTGCATATATTTTAATCCAATCTGCTCCTTGTTCAATTTGTTGTCTTACGGCTCTTCTCGCTTCATCCGCTCCTGTGATTTCAATAACCCCTTTTGGAAAATGTAATTCCCAAGCATAATCAGAAGCTTTTAATGGATAATGGCCAGTGGTATTCATAGCTAAAGTTGAAACTATCATTCTTGGTCCGTTGGTCACTCCTCTATTGATCGCTTTTTTAAGATCTACATCTGCAAAGCCAGCTCCTTCTGTACCTAAATCACGAATAGTAGTGAATCCATTCATTAATGATTTTTCTGCACTTTTAGTTGCTCTGATGGTTCTATAGGGTATAGATTCTTTTAATACTTGAACATCATAGTCTTCTGAAGTGATATCTCCTTGTAAAAGCACATGCGTATGACAATCAATCATACCAGGCATTACAAAATAATTAGATAAATCTATAGTGGAGTCGGCGGTAGTATTAGCAGCACTAATAGAAATTACTTGGTTACCTTTAATAAGTATATTTTGTTTTTCAGTTACCATTCCAGTTTTGGTATCTAATAATTTACCACATTTTATCAAAATAGATTTTTGAGCAGTCAATGTGTTTACAAAAAATAATCCTAATACCCATATAATATTACGCATAGTTAATTTTTTTGATTTTATAATAGTTATTAAATATATGTAAATTTTTATTTAGAGCCTTGAATTAATAACGTGTAAAAATTAATACATTTTTGAAAATCGCTTATTAATAATCTCTCGTCAATGCCGTGATAACCTTTAGCATTTGTAATAGGAGTAAAATTAATAACACCGTCACTAATTTCTCTATAATTTCTAGAGTCAGTAGCTCCTACCATTAACATGGGTGCCACAACAACATCTTTTACAATAGATTGTATAACAGTTTCAACTCTTTTAAATGCTTTGCTATTTACATCTGTAGATGCAGATGGTAGCGAACTATAGTTATGGTAATAGGTGATTTTAATATTGGAATCATGAATTGCCCTCTCTACAAAATTATAAACATCTTTTTGTGTTTCACCTGGTAAGATTCTGCTATTGACATAGGCGGTTGCAAATGTTGGAATTACATTGTCCCTTACTCCACTATTAATAACAGTAGGTACTAAGGTAGTTCTAATTAAAGCATTGGTGTTAGGGGCTTGTGATAAATAATTTATTACTTGTTTTTCAAATAACCACCTATTTGATAACATCATTTTTTTCCAAAAATTTTCTGTATGACTACTTACTCTATCTAAGTATGCTTTTATGGGAGGTATTATTTTTGCAGGCATTTCCTCTTTTCTTAAGTTGTATAAACCCGTACTTAAAATATCAATAACAGTTTTTTTATCTGGAACAGAGGAATGGCCTCCTGCTTTTTGTGCAGTAAGAATTAAAGTCACATATCCTTTCTCCCCAACACCAATAGAAGCAATTGGTTTTTTAACATCTTTCATATCCTCTGTAGAAATTTCTCCACCTTCATCTACTACTATATCAAATTTTTTATTTTTTGATTTAAAATATTTCACAACAGCGATTGCTCCATTACCACTTGATTCTTCATCCGCGCCAAAACATAGTAAAATGCTCTGTTTAGGTTGAAACCCTTTTGCCAATTGTGCCTCTGTAGCTTCTAAAATACTTATCATACTCGATTTGTCGTCTAGAACACCCCTTCCCCATATATACCCTTCTTTTACTTCACCCCCATAAGGTTTAGCGTGCCATAATTTTACTGCTGAAGCTTCTACAGGCACTACATCATAGTGTGCCATTAAAACCATGGGTAATAGAGTAGTATCTGATCCTTTCCATTCATAGATATAATTAAAACTATCAATAATGGTTCTGGGTAAGTTTTTTTGAATTAGGGGGTATGATTTTTCAATAAATTTTCTATACGCTAAAAAAGTAGTTGTATCAAATTGATAAGTATCGTTGGGAGTTTCAGTTTGTATTTGTATAGCCTCAGACATATGACTTATGGCATTTTGGGGAATGGATTCTTCATACAAACTTGTTTGATGTATGGAAGAATGATTAGTGATGGTTTTGATAATTACAATACTCATTAAACCTAGTATCATTATTCCCAAGAAGATAAATGCTTTTTTCATGCCATTACTTTTATTTGTGTATCGTAATATACAAAATCTTGACTATATAATAAAAGCACCCCAATTAAAAAGGGGTGCTTTTATGAATGTTTTTTATGTAAAAAATAAAGATACTACTCCTGGGCCCAGCCTCTTCTTCTGCTTACTTCGTGTCGCATTTTGTATAAGAATTCTCTTTCAATTCTCAAAGCTTTATTTACTCTATCATTAGCTTTTAAAATTGGAAGTAGATCGGTTTTATATTTTTTTCTTGAGCTTAGTATTGCTTCCTGTAAGGCAATCTCATCATCCATTTTTGTTTTAATAATTTCTTGCATTGCTTTTTTGTGAGCTTCATAAACAGGCCAAAAGGCTTCCGCTTCACTAGGAGTGAGTTCTAATTTTTTTGTAATAAATTGAATTTTAAACATTTCTATTTTTTCCTTCTGCTGAGGTCTCATTCTTTCACCTCTTCTAAATCCAGGTCCACGGTTATCTTCTCTGGGTGGTGGAGGGGGAACAGGTAATTTTTTATCAATATTATTTTGTGCCACGAGGTTCGTTTGCATGAATATGCTAACTATAAAAATGTAAATTATTTTTTTCATTCGGTTATTATTTTTTTAATTTCTTCAATTTGTGTATCAGCTAAAAAATTGAGTTTATTATTTTCTTTTAGTAGTTGTGTTTGCGTATCTATTTCTGAAATCCATTCATTGGCATCTACATAGGTTTCAATCTCTTCATTACTTAGTTCCTCTAAAGATATAGATTGGTGGGCTAGCGAATTGCTTTTATTATTTGAAATAGAATTATTTAAAAATATAAAAGACACTCCCATCATTAATAGGAAAATAGCAGCTACTGCCCATTTATTGATAGGGCTTAACCATGAAGGGATATAAAATATTTTTGATTTTTCTTTTTCAATACTATTTTCATTCTTAATTCGATTCATTAACTTTTCAGGAAATGATTCAAAATAATTATTAGGTGCAGTAGATTTAGACATAGCAAACTCACTTAAGCTTTCTTTATTAATTAAGCTTTCGGTCCATGCCCTGTCTTGCTCTAAGCTTTTTTCGGTATTATTTTTATTAAAAAAGTCCATCGTATTGTTTTGACTATTTTTTATTCTATAGGTTTAAAGTTGTTTTATAAATCCCTCTACTTTTTTTACAGCCTGATGATAGTTGGCTTTTGCCCCACCTATAGTGGTTCCTACCAGGGAGGCTATTTTTTCATAATCAAAGCCTTCATAGTACCTTAACATAAACACAACCTTCTGTTTTTCAGGAAGTTGGCTAATGGCTTGGTCTAAACTTATTTGAATTTCTGTAGATTTAGGGTCATCCGAGCTACTAAAAGTATTTTCGTAGTTGGCCATGTCATTTTTAGAAAGTTTTGATAGCTGTTTTTTTTGCTTTTGAAGGTAATTTAGGGTCTCATTGTAGGCAATTCTAAAAAGCCAGGTACTGAACTCACTTTCCATTTTAAAAGAATCCAATTTATCCCAAATTTTTATCCAAACTAGTTGAGCAATATCATCAGCATCGGTATGATCTGCGACCATTCTTTTAATTTGATAATATACTTTTTGTTGATGTTTTTTTAGAAGAGCAGTAAAATTTTCTTCTCTATTTATAGATTTTTGAAATTCAATAATAAGCTCTTGATCACTTGCCATAATATGCTAATGTAATAAAAAGTTTTTAGGATTTAACTATTTTGATTATTTTGTCATTGACAATGTATGTAGTATAGTAAAAACGAATCATTAAAATGAGTCTATGAAACATTTAAAAATGAGTTTCTTATTAATAGCTATGGTTCTAGTAAGTACCTCTTGGGGCCAAGATATTTTGAATTCAATTTCAAAAAGTGAAACAGAACGTATAGAAAAATATTTATCTTCTGATGCACTAGAAGGACGTAAAACATTTAGTAAGGGTATTGATAAAGCAGCTGATTTCATTGCTAATGAATTTGCACAAGCAGGATTAGCTTCTTTTAAAAATAGTGGTTCCTACCTACAGTCTTTTACTAGGATGTCAGCAAAATTTATAAATGCTTCTGCAAATTTTGATGGCATTAGCATAGATCAGAAAAATATTATAGTAATTACGCCTAAGGCTAATTTTTCTATCACTGAAAGCAGTGGCTATGAAGTAGTAAAAATTAATAAGGATGATAATTTTGAGTCTTCTATTAGAAAGTGTATAAGTGCAGGTAAAAATTATTTAATACTAGTAGATGAGTCTTTTGCACAAAACTTTAGTCGCCTAACAAATTTAAAATCTAATATTACTGAAAATCAACCTTCTCTTGTTTTTGTTTTATCGAATCTTACACCCAATAAATATAGTATTGAAGCTACTCACAAAATTGATCAACAAAGCTTAGCCAACGTAGTAGCAGTAATACCTGGTAAATCACTTGCTAATGAATATGTAATTTTTTCTGGACATTATGATCATTTAGGAATGAATAGTGCTAGAGCAGTTAATGGAGATAGCATATATAATGGCGCTAACGATGATGCTGCTGGTACTACAGCTATGATTATGCTATCTAAATACTTTAAGAAATTAAATAATAATGAACGCACTTTAATTTTTGCAGCTTTTACTGCTGAGGAAATAGGAGGATTTGGAGCACAATATTTTTCAAAACAATTTGATCCTACTACTGTGAAAGCAATGTTTAATTTAGAAATGATTGGTACAGAAAGTAAGTGGGGTAAAAATAGCGCTTATATAACAGGATATGAAAAAACAGATATGGGAGCTATTTTACAAAAGAATTTAGCTGGTACAGCTTTTACATTTTATCCAGATCCTTATACCGATCAAAATTTATTTTATAGATCAGATAATGCCACTCTAGCGAGACTGGGTGTGCCTGCACATACCATTTCCACTTCTAAAATGGATAATGAACCTAATTATCACAAACCTAGTGATGAGTTCGAAACATTGGATATAGATAACATGACTGAAATAATCAAAGCAATTGCTAAAAGTGCGCAAACAATAATTGCTGGAAGAGATACGCCTACTAGAGTAGATATTTCACAGCTGAAATAGTCAATACAAATTATTCCATTATTTCAAATTCTCCTTTGTCCGTATTCTTTTGTACTTTATTTGCTTCAAATATTTTTCCGTTCATGGCAATATACACACCAGGATTAAGAATTTGTACAAAAGCAAGAGCACTCCCCAAATTAAATAATCCATCAGAGCTACCAAACTTGTAAGGTACCATGGCGCCTGTAAGTACTATGGCTTTATTAGAACAATGTTTAGCCAAATAGGAAGCTGTAAGTGTCATGGTATCTGTACCATGGGTAATTAAGATTTTATTTTCCTTACACTGTGTACAAGCTTCAGCAATTTTTTGTCTGTCAGCTTCTACGAAATCTAGGCTATCTTTCATCATAAGTGTACTAATAGATAAATCTAATCTACTTCTACCTAATTCTAACATTTCATGTAAATGAGTTTCTTTAAAATATAAATTACCATTGAGCTCATTATATTCTTTATCAAAAGTGCCCCCTGTTATAAAAACTTTAATTGTATTTGACATCATGATTATTTTTGATGAAAGCTATCACCTATAAATGATAAAGCATCAATAATACCTGTTCTCCAATAGGTCCAAGTATGAGATCCATCCCTCATTCTAAATTCGTGAGGAACATTTTTAGTGGTAAGTGCAATATGTAATTGTGCATTACCAATAGTCAGAAAATCATCATCACCACAATCAATCCAGTATTTAACTGTAGCTAATTCTTCTTTCGTCTTTTTTTCAATTATGGCTAGTGGGCTATTGTTAATCCAGGCATTGGTTAATCGGTCTTTACCTTTTAAACTCTTGCCCATGGAATTACCAAACAATCCATTGAACATATTATCATTCATATTAATGACATCATTATCGGTCCATACTGCAGCACTTAATGGAGCAGCAGCAGCAAATAAGTTCGGATATTTTAAAGCGTATAATAAGGAGCCATAGCCACCCATTGAAAGCCCTGCAATACCTCTGTATCTTTTTTCTGCTTTTACCTTATAGGTTTTTTCAATATGTGGAATTAACTCTTTTATAAAAAAGTCTTCATAATTTAAGTTTCCATCAGAAGCATTAATATAAAAACTAGTAAAGCCATCAGGAGTTACAATAATCATTGGAGGAATTTTACCATTTTTAATAGCATCATCTGCTAAACGATTAATTTCTCCAAATTGAATCCACCCATCATCTGCATCACCATAGCCATGAAGTAAGTAAGTCACAGGATAAGCGCGTTCACTACTATAGTAGTCACTTGGAAGGTATATTGAATAATGGACTTCTTTATTCAGTATTGTACTTTTGACAATTTGTTTTTCTTTTACAAACCCCTGCGCAAAACCACTTAAAGTTAGGGTAAAAGTGAAAATTAGTAGTACTGATATTTTTTTCATAAATAGGTATTTCAACATTTAATTTTTAT
>CAZWTV010000015.1:0-25396 GCA_964637225.1 uncultured Sediminibacterium sp. | reverse complement strand
TATAAAAATATTTACTTACCCTATCATTTTTTTAACTGTGACTTTAGGTATTGCTTCCATGGGTGATTTGAAAAAAGTAGGAAGAATAGGTATAAAGTCATTAGTATATTTTGAAATAGTAAGTACCCTCTCATTAGCCATTGGTGTTATCATGGCTTTATGGCTTGAGCCAGGCAATATTAGTAAAGAAGCAGTACAAATGCAGGATCCTTCTAAATATACAGCAAGCCCCAATTTTCATTTATGGACAATTATTAAAAGTAATGCCAATTTACAAGTTCTAGTTTTGGCAATCATAGCAGGACTTATTTTGAATTTTTTAAACAAAAAAGAAACTTACTTACATTTTTTAGGGAAAATAACACACTATGTTTTTGGAGGCTTAAAAATTGTGATGTACCTAGCTCCTATTGCTGCTTTCGGAGGCATGGCATTTGCAGTGGGTAAATATGGTTTAGCTAGTTTAATTCCACTAGGTAAATTAATGGGTACTATGTATTTGACTATGTTCATCTTTATTTTTTTGATATTGGGATTGTTATTGTATTATTTTAAATTATCTATATGGCAACTTATAAAAAATATTAAAGAAGAATTATTAATTGTATTTGCCACTTCTTCTTCAGAACCAGCCATGCCCTCACTCATGAACAAATTAGAGCAAATGGGTTGTTCAAAATCGGTGGTAGGTTTAGTGGTACCTACTGGCTATTCCTTTAATTTAGACGGTACTTCCATTTATTTATCTATGGCAGTAATTTTCATTGCCCAACTTTATAATGTTCATTTAAGTGCTGCTGAATTGCTAACAATGATTTTAATTTTAATGCTCACTTCCAAAGGAGCGGCTGGTGTTACAGGAAGTGGTTTTATTGTACTTGCCTCCACTTTGGCAAGCTTACAAAAAATTCCTATTGAGGGGCTTGCTTTTTTATTAGGTATTGATAAATTCATGAGTGAAGCAAGAGCTATTACCAATATCATTGGCAATAGTGCGGCCACTTTATTTATTGCAAAAACAGAAGGAGAAAAAATTAAGCTTTGATCCAAGCTTTCATTTGAGTAACATAGGTTTGTGCAGCTAAATTTGCTTTTTCAGCAAAATCATTTTCTTGGCTTGAAAAAATTATGGCTCTACTTACATTTACAAGCAAACCCACGCTATCATTTTTGCCATATTTTGTAACTTCTTCCAAACTTCCTCCTTGAGCACCAATGCCAGGAACTAATAAGAAATGATTTGGTATAATACTTCTAATATTTTGTAATTCTTTGGCTTTTGTAGCACCTACCACAAACATCATTTGTTCAGGAGTGGCCCAACCTGCTACTTGCTCTAAAACAGATTCATACAAAAATTGACCATTACTTAATTTTTGCTGTTGAAAATGTTGACTACCTGTATTTGAAGTAAGTCCAAGTACAATAGTAAATTTATTTTTGTAAGATAAAAAAGCATCCAAGCTATCCTTACCCATATAGGGAGCCACGGTTATGGCATGGAAGGGCAACACTTCAAAAAATGTTTTAGCATAATGAGCTGAAGTGTTTCCTATATCTCCTCTTTTAGCATCCGCTATAGTAAAATGGGTACTTGGAATATGAGCCAGTGTTTCTTCCATAGCATGCCATCCTTGAACACCCATAGATTCATAAAATGCAGTATTTATTTTATAACTCACGCAATGTGCAGCGGTAGCATCAATGATTGCCTTGTTAAAAGCAATGACACCTTGAGCATCTTTTGAAAACCCTTTGGGTAGTTTTTCACAATCAGAATCTAATCCTACACATAGATAAGAATGTTTTTTTTGTATTTCACTTACCAGGGCTGAAAGAGTCATGTGCTATTTTTAATCTGATGCAAATTTAACCAAAAGCCTGCAACATGCCAATTATGGATTAACTTTGGCTATGATTAAAAATAAAAATTGGTGCATTTATCTGGGGTTCTTATTTATGAGCCTTGGGGTAGCTTGCAGTAATGAAGCAAGTGAATTTAAAGCAGAAAATGCCTTGGAGGGCGGAAGATATTTTATAGAAAACTGCATGAAAGGTGATTTTAAAAAAGCAAGGTTATACTTATTGGAATCTCCTATAAATAAAAACCAGTTGGATAGTATATCAGCGCATTATTTTTCTTTAGACAAAGAACAAAGACAACAGTTAAGACAGGCCTCCATTCAGGTCAATGAAATTCTTAGTATCGACAGTACACATAGTAGTTTTAACTATCAAAACTCATTGGATAAAATAACTCATTCTTTGATGATTGTGGCTACCCCTCAGGGCTGGAAAGTTGACTTACAATATTCTTATGATCAAAAATAAAATAGAGAATAAATTGGTATATTTGCACCGCTACTCACAAAAAATTTAAAAAATTACAAAATGGAAGCGCAAAAAAACACAAAAAAATACTGGGTACTTTGTTTTATTTGGACCGTAATTTTAATTACCCTATTTGGTTTACATAGAGAATTTTTCTGGCTTGCACTTCCAGGCACTTTGACTTATTTTGCAAAGGCAATGGATCTATTTTAGTAGCTACCCTTTTTATTTTATAACAATCTACTTGTAGTACCTTATTATTTCAATATAGATAATGCTGCTTTAGCATAAGCAAACATCTCCGGTTGATGATGATGGATGGGTTTGGTCACCTTAGATTCTCCAAGACGCACTACTACTGCATTTTTATCTCTAATGATATAAACATATTGACCAAATAATCCGTTTTGTGCCACTATATCATGTCCTTGCTCTTTGAACATCCAGTATTGATACCCATAATAATCTACCGGATTTTCATTTTCGGTTCTATCTTTTAAATAAGTAGCAGGAGTTGTGGCCGCTTGTACATAATTACTTGAAACAATTTGCTTATCCCCCCATTTACCATTTTGTAAAACCAATTGACCAAATCTAGCATAGTCACGGGCAACCCCATTAAAACAACAAAAAGCTTTTTCATGTTTTTTTGATCCGTCTAAAAGCCATAATGCATCTGCTTCAGCCCCCATGGGTATCATAAATCTTTCTGAAACAAGGGTTGAAATATTTTGTCCAAAAACCTTTTCAACTATAAGTCCTAAAACTTGGGTGTCTCCACTTCTATATTCCCAATGCTCACCAGAGGGTTCTTTAAATTTCATTTTACTTACCATGTACTCTTCGTTATCTCCATAATAGCCATAAGCATTCAAACTAAAATAACTCTTATCAGATTCTTTATAATTAGTTCCTGAGCTCATGGTTAATAAATCTTTGATACGAACTTTTTCTAAACCATTTGTTTTAAAATGATCAATATAATTTCCAACGGGCTCCTCTAAAGATTTAATTTTACCTTCATCTAAAGCAATTCCAATTAACAATGAAATAATACTCTTTGCTGCTGAAAAGGAACCGCTTAAGGTTTTGGGATTATATCCATCCCAATATCTTTCATAGAGTAATTTTCCATCTTGAAAAACTAAAAAAGCGTGTGTATCATTTGAATCCATGATAGCTAAAAGTGAATCAGAAATTACTCTTTTATTGTAAGCAGAATCGAGAGGCCAGTATTGAGGAGACCCCCCACTAGCTACTAAACGTGTTGGATGTGTTTTATAATCGTGTATGGTATGCACGCCCCACATGGCAAAATTTCTCAAATGTGAGAAAGGGGCTGTATAAGAAAGACCCCCCACTAGAATAATAATTAGTGCAAGACTTATAAGTATTTTTTTTAGCATAGTTTGGAAAAGTTTGGTTTATTTGCAAGCTGATTAAATAAAAGCGCTCCATAAAATTAAATAAATTAACTGTAATTCAATGTTTTCAACTCAATTTCAAGAAATAATAAATAAAAGAAGATCTAACCGCAAATTTGACCCCTTGGTAGAAGTGCCCGATGAAGTAATTAAAAAAAGTTTAGAACGTGCCATACTATCTCCCAATAGCAGTAATATGCAGCTTTGGGAATTTTATTGGATAAAAAATGAAGAAGAAAGAAAAAAATATGAAGCACTTTGTTTAGGTCAATCCGCTGCAAAAACAGCCAAACAAATTGTTGTATTTGTGACTAGACAAGATCTTTGGAAAAAAAGAGCCAAGTGGAATTATAATAATGTAAAAGCTAGTATAGAAGGTGAACCTAATAAACTTGCCAAAAGAGGATTAGACTATTATGGGAAACTAATGCCCCTTGCTTATAGCAATGATATTTTTGGATTTTTTTCTTTATTGAGAAGAGCAATAAGTTTTTTTATGGGTATTAGAAAACCTTTTATGCGTTTTGGCGGCAAAGCCGACCAAAGAATTACAGTACATAAATCATGTGCGCTAGCAGCTCAAACTTTTATGCTATCCATAGCGGCAGAAGGTTTTGATTCTTGTCCTATGGAAGGTTTTGATAGTATAAGAGTAAAAAAAGAATTACAACTACCAGCAGGTGCTGAAATTAACATGATTATTGCGGTAGGTAAAGGAACTTCAAAAGGCATATGGGGGCCTCGAATGAGGGTACCTTATGAGGAAGTCGTATTTGAAAAATAAATTTGTATACTCTAGCATTTAGTTTCTTGCCGGAGTAATAATTATATTTCTATATTCAATAGGACCATGGTCTCCTTGCATCATAATAGGTCCAGGTTCTCCTTCATTGCTGTCTAAAGCCCCGCCAGTAACACCAGGTATTTGTTGATTATAAATAACAGTTACTCCATTGACCACTACTGTCACTAATCTTCCTACTAAAGTTATATCATATGATTGCCACTCACCTGGTTCCTTAGCCATATTAAATAAGGGATCAATAAATCCGTAAATACCCCCTAAATAAATACTTAAAGGCTCTCTCCCTTTGCTATCCTCTACTTGAACTTCATATCTACCTCTCAAATACACACCACTATTGCTTTCCTTCGGATATCGAAATTCAATATGTAATTTAAAATCATTAAATGTTTCCACAGTTCTAATATTGGCACCTGAGTGCGGACTCTTCAGTACACCATTTTCAACCACCCATTGGTTTTTACCTAGCGCCTGCCATCCGTCTAAATTCTTTCCATTAAATAATTTAATGGGCTTGCCCCAAACTGGTTTTTTATCAGATATTAATCGAGGTGCTCTGACACCTGTAAAGGTGAATGTTTTACCTAATGGACTTATAATAGTGCCTTCCAACTTATCGTCTTTTAAAATAGCATCAAAGTACATTTCTTTATCACTAACATCAAATTGTGTGGGGATATGAAAACTTACTTTACCTTCTTTAAAAAACACTTCTGAAATTGGCCTTGCACTTCCCGACTCCCACACAAAATGTCCTACCAAGGTTTTAAGACCAGAATGCCTTACTTCTAACCAAGAAGCCGCTTTGCGTCCATTAAAATTCACGGTTAAATCCCATCTTCCCTCAATGGGTTCAGCTTTAATTTCTTCAGCCCATAAGTAATTATTTGTGGTTAATACCATTAGACCCATTAACACTATAAAGCAATATTTTTTCATATCTATTTAAATTGAATATATTAATAAAATTAGCTTAGTTAAATATAAGAAATTAGTTCAAATAAAGGTGGTTGTTTCTTTTTCAATTGTCAGAAAAACAAATTAGCTTTAATCCGCAAAAATTAAACATAATGAATACCCAAAGACTTTTATTCTGGCTACTATTCATGGTAGCTCCATTATTTCCCATGGCACAACAAAGCAGTCAATACCCTACCGATTATTTAAGCCCAGCATTTCACGCAGGGCGTCGTGCTGCCTTTAAAGAAAAATTATCTGCCAATGGAGTGGGCATTTTTTTCGCTTCACAAGTACGCGTAAGAAATAACGATGTCGATTATCAATATGCACAAAACAAAAACTTTTATTATTTCACCGGATTAGAAGAATCTGATGCCTTGTTATTATTATTTAAAAAACCAGTCACTATTTTAAATACCACTGGGACTGAATTTATTTTTGTAAAAAATCGCGACCCACAAAAAGAATTATGGACAGGTAAAATATTAGGTGTAGAAGGCGTAAAAGCTCGTTACAAAATGGAAAATGTTTTTACCAATGATCAATTTACAGCCAATACCATTGATTTTAATTCCATTGATTCTGTTTTTAGTGCTTACAGAAACGAAGGAATTTTTTCAAAATATAAAAGAGCAGAAGATCCTCTTTCACATATGGCCAATATTGTAGATAGTATTATAAATGCTCAAAACAAACCCATTGCTGCCAGAAGTACTCAAATGATATTAAGTAGCTTGAGAGGTATTAAACAACCAGAAGAAATAGCTTTAATTTCAAAAGCTGCAGCCATTAGCTGCGAAGGCCACAACGACGTAATGCGAGCAATTAAACCAGGAATGGCAGAATATCAAGCACAAGCTATCATGGAATATCATTTTAAAAATAATGGATCAGAGTATCCAGGATATCCCAGTATCAATGGTGCTGCAGAAAATTCATGTGTACTTCATTATATCACCAATTTAAAAACTATTCAAGATGGGGAAATGTTATTGAGTGATTGTGCAGCAGAATATCATGGTTATAGTGCGGATGTTACGCGAACAGTTCCTGCTAATGGGAAATTCACGGATGCACAAAAAACAATCTATGAACTAGTTTTAAAAGCACAAGAAGCAGGTTTTGCAGCTTGTGTTCCAGGTGCCCCATTTGGTAACCCCGATGCCGCTGCCAGAAAAGTGGTTTACGAAGGTTTAATACAATTAGGTATTGCTTCGAATGAAGCAGAAGCTAGAAAATATTTTCCTCATGGTACTTCTCATCATTTAGGCTTAGATGTACACGACATGGGCCCTCGTACTCTATTGCCAGGAGTAGTTTTAACGGTGGAACCCGGCATTTATATTCCACCTGGAAGTAATTGCGATAAAAAATGGTGGAGTATTGGCGTAAGAATTGAAGATGATATTTTGATAACTGAAACAGGTTATAAGAACTTATCAGCTGCGGCACCCAGAACTGTTGCTGCTATTGAAAAAATGGCAAAAGAGAAAAGTATATTTAAAAAATAATATAACATTTTTTAAGTCATTGATTGAAGTGAAAGTGCTACCACTATTTATGAAAAAGTATTTTAGCCTCTTTGTATTTATACCTTTATTAACCTATGCTCAAAATAAAGTTGTATTAAAAAAAGATAAAGACAATGCGATCATAAAAGTTAGTATCAATAAAAAACCTTTTACTTCTTTTTTCTTTCCTGATACTTTGGATAAACCAGTACTTTATCCAATAATGGCACCCAATGGCTCAACTATTACGAGAGGCTTTCCATTAGCTCCTCAAAAAGACGACCCCACCGATCATCCTCATCATATTGGTTTATGGCTTAATTATGAGAATGTAAATGGATTAGATTTTTGGAATAATTCTTTTGCTATACCTAAAGAAAAAAAATCTCAATATGGTTCTATTAAAATTTTAGGGAACCCTAGCTTTAAAAGTGGTAAAGTAGGTAATTTAAATTATGTAAGCCAATGGGTGAATGTCTCTAATGAAATTTTACTTCAGGAAGCTACAGCATTTACTTTTAGTGAAGAAAATGGAATTTGGATAATTGACCGCACCACTACTTTAACGGCTCAAAAAGAAGTAAAATTTACAGATGCTAAAGATGGCTTCTTAGGTTTAAGAGTGGCACATGAATTACAATTACCCTCAAAAGAAACAAAAAAATTTACCGATGACAAGGGGAATATAACCACTATAGTTGCTACTAAAGATACCTTGGCTAATGGAAATTATATTAATTCCAATGGCATCCAAGGTGAAGAAGTATGGAGTAAAAAAGCAAAGTGGTGCTTACTATATGGTAAAATGGGTGAGGACACCATAAGCATTGCCATTTTAGATCATCCAAAAAATATTGGATACCCAACCAATTGGCATGCCAGAGGTTATGGATTATTTGCAGCCAACCCACTTGGAGAAAAAATATTTACCAATGGAAAGGCGGAAAGAAATCTGGTTTTACAGAAAGACGAATCGGTTACTTTTAAATACAGAATTTTAATTGCAGCGCAAATTAATGTGCTAAGTAAAAATAGGATTGAAAACTTGCAAAAAAGTTTTAGTAGTCAATAATTACAATAAAAAATCCCGTTCAAATTAAACGGGATTTTTGGTGGAGTCGAGGGGAGTCGAACCCCTGTCCAAACAAAGTTACCATTGGTCTTCTACATGCTTATTGAATTATTATTTGTCGGCAAGTAGCAGGAAAAACACAAACCAACTATTTGCTTAGCTGTATATTACTTAAATAAAAGGCACAGCCTATTTTTATCGCAACCTGTTTTATTTTTTATTAGGCTGAGGAGTGGGCAACAGGTCTGCCTCCTCTCTCGACCATAATGGGAGTTAATTCACTGAATTAAGCTGCCATGGCAAAATTTGCTTCGCCGTTTGATTGTTTGGTATTCAGATTTAAGTGCTAATTACCCAACGCACTGCATGCTTACCCCAACCGCTACTTTTGCTGTCAAAACCATACGACCCCAAAGTATATAATGAGATAAAACTTAAATCGAACCTACAAAATTACAACTAAAAAATGAATTACTTAAATAATCGCCAAAAGTCAAGACCCAACGCGTATAACATTAGACCAAACAAAAGTATCATGCCTACTATTTGAGCATACTCCATAAATTTATCACTTGGCTTTTTTCCAGTAATCATTTCTACTAAAATAAATAATGCATGACCCCCATCAAGAGCTGGAATGGGAAGTACATTCATAAAACCTAGTATGATAGAAAAGATGGCAGTTAAAGTCCAAAAACGCTCCCAATCCCAAGTGGCAGGAAAGGTATTTCCAATACTAATTAAACTACCCAAGGAATCGTTGGCATTTACCTTTCCAGTAAAAATTTGTTTGATACCTTGAATGTAATTATCCAAGGTGGTAAAGCATCGTTTAGTTCCCTCTGGTATAGCTTGTAAAATGGTATATTCTTGATGAACTGTTTTGAATAAAGCAAAAGGCAATTTTACTAGCAATCCAAGTTGTCCTTTTTCATTAACCAAAGCTTTGATGTAAACAGTATCATTTCCTCTTTTCGCAGTAATTCTTACAATGGAATCGGCAAATTTTTCTTTCACAGCTATAAATTCATGCTGATATTGAATAGCCCTGTTATTCATTTTAAGCAGGGTATCATTTTTTTGAAAGGATCCTTCTAAAATAACAGCCGACTTAGACACCGAATCAATAATTACAGGTACACGAGGCATTACAAATGGTGCCGACTTTTTAAATTTAGCAAGTGAGGTAGCAAGGTTTGAGGGAATGTTTAAAGAAATGATACTATCTGCTCTCTTTACTTCTAATGTCTTTGGATTTGATAAAATTAATTTTGATTCAATGGCATCGAAATTATCCAATTCTTTATGATCTATAGACAAAATAATATCTCCATCTCTCACACCCATTTGTTTTGCGATATCACTAGCTTGCACACCATAACTTACATTTTTAGCAGGCAAATATTCGTCTCCCCAATACCAACCTATGCCTATAAAAATTATAATGGCTAAAATAATATTCACAATAACTCCGCCCAGCATTACGAGTAACCTTTGATAGGCAGGTTTGGATCTTAATTCCCAGGGTTCAGGCGCTTTTTTCATTTGCTCTTTATCCATACTCTCGTCTATCATTCCTGCAATTTTTACATAGCCTCCAAAAGGAATCCAACCTATCCCATATTCTGTCTCACCTATTTTCTTTTTCCAAAGACTGAATCCTGGATTAAAAAATAAATAAAATTTTTCTATTCTTGCTTTGAATAAACGAGCAGGCATGAAATGACCTAATTCGTGCAAGACTACTATAATGGAAAAAGATAAAATAAATTGAGCTGTTTTGACCCCAACTGCTGCAATATCCATTGCTAAAGTATACATAGGTTATAATTGAATTAAGGAGGCTGCGAAGTTACGGGCCTCTCCATCAGTTTCAAAATAATCTTCTAAACTAGGAGTTGCGATGTAGTTAATTTTTTCTAAAGTCTTTTCAATTAAATCTGTCATTTCTAAAAAACCAATTCTATTTCTTAAAAAAGCATATACTGCTATTTCATTGGCTGCGTTTAATATACAGGGCGCATTACCTCCTTGCTCCATAGCAAGCTTAGCTAAATGTAAATTTCTAAAAGTTCTGGTATCGGGTTCGTCAAAACTCAATTGATTGGGCTTATCAAAAAAATACCTAGGAAAATTATTTTTAAGTCTTTGTGGAAATGCCATGGCATATTGAATGGGCAATTTCATATCGGGTTGTCCCATTTGTGCTTTTATACTTCCATCCTCAAATTGTACCATGCTATGAATAATACTTTGAGCATGTATCACTACTTTTATTTGATGAGGGGCTAAATCAAAAAGCCATCTTGCCTCTATCATTTCCAATCCTTTATTCATTAGTGTTGCAGAGTCTATGGAAATTTTTGCACCCATCGCCCAATTAGGATGCTGTAAGGCATGATCGCGTTTTACATTAACTAAAAAATTGGGTTTTTTACCTAAGAAAGGGCCACCACTTGCGGTTAAGATAATTTTTTCAATTGGATTGTTTTGCTCTCCCACTAAACATTGAAAAATAGCAGAGTGTTCACTGTCAACTGGAATTAGTGCAGATCTATTTTCTTTGGCTTTTCGCATAACTATATCTCCTGCCACCACCAAAGTTTCTTTATTAGCGAGTCCAACTGCTTTTCCATTTTCAACTGCAGTTAACGTGGGTTTTAATCCAGCAAATCCCACTATACCCGCCATCATAAAATCATAACAGTCCATAGAAGCCACTTGTTCTAAAGAATCTTCACCCGCAAAAACTTTTATAGGCTTTCCTTCTAATGCTTTTTTTACAATAGCATATTTGGTAGTGTCTACAATGACAACAATATTTGGTGTAAACTGCAATGCCTGCTCAATTAATAAAGATTCATTTGAATGTGCAGTTAAAATTTCAGCAACAAACAATTCTGGATGAGCAGCAATCACTTCTAGGGTTTGTTTCCCAATAGACCCTGTTGATCCAAAAATGGCGATTCTTTTTTGACTCATCCCTAATTTATTCTTGAGTATTAAAATTAAGCTATTATTTTTTTATGATGCAATATATGGCATTAACTCATTAGCAAGAGTGCGATCATTACTTAAACGCGGTACTTTATTTTGCCCTCCTAATTTACCTTTGGCTCTCATCAAGTCAATAAAAGCATTTTTCTTCATTTCATGAATTTGTAAAGGGGCTAGAATAGAACCCGCAATTAAATCCTCATAATAAGTGTTTTTTGTGCATAGCATATCATTTAATTTTTTACTAAACAATGCTAAATCGGATGGTTTTTTTTCAAATTCAATAAACCATTCGTGATAGCTTTTGCCTTCCGACTGTTGAATAAGTGGTGCCACAGTAAATTCCACGATAGATACTCCCATGTCTACACTAACTTCTAATAAAGCTTGTTCCACTTCTTCTCCAATAACATGCTCTCCAAAAGCTGAAATAAAATGTTTCACTCTACCCGACACAACTATTCTATAGGGGTTTAAACTTACAAACTTGATTGTATCTCCTAAATGATAGCCCCATAATCCTGCATTACTATTTATCACTAAAGCATACTGCTCCCCTAGTTGGACATCTGCTAAAGAAATTCTCAATGGTGTTGAATCTTGTAAATGGGCAAGTGGAATGAACTCATAAAAAATTCCACTATTGGTATTTAACAATAATCCGGGCTCTGTTCTAGTATCCTGATAGGCAAAAAAACCTTCACTAGCCGGAAAAAGCTCAATGGTGTCTATAGGAGCCCCAATGGTATCAAATAATTTTCTTTTATAAGGTTCAAAATTAACACCTCCTTGCACCAGTATTTGTAAATGAGGGAATATTTCAATCACTGGTTTTCCAGTCTTTTCAACTAATCTATCAAGATACATTTGAACCCAAGGTGGAATACCTCCAATTAAAGTAAGATCTCTACCCAAGGTCTCCTCCACAATTTTATCCAATTTATTTTCCCATTGCTCAATGCAATTAGTTTCAAAACTAGGAAGTTGATTGGCTCTTAAATATTGTGGTATATGATGATTCACAATTCCACTTAATCTACCAGTAGGTATACCACCCACCCTTTCTAATTCTGGAGAACCACTTAAAAAAATCATTTTGCCTGCAGCAAAATTAGTTTTTCCAGTCTCTGACATGTAAGCAAGTAAAGCATTTCTTGCACCACTGATATGATTACTTATAGATTCTTTAGTAATAGGTATATATTTAACCCCACTAGTAGTCCCACTGGTTTTAGCAAAATAAATAGGTCGACCCTTCCAAAGTACATTTTGAACCCCATTTTTAATTTGGTCAATATAGGGTCTAAACTGTTCATAGTCCCTAAGAGGTACTTCTTTTTGAAAACTTACATAGTCAGTGATAGTATTAAAGTGATGATCTTTCCCAAAAATAGTGTTTGATCCTACCTTAATTAATTGATTTAGAATGTCTTGCTGATTTTTAAGAGCATTTTTTTTATCTTTTTGAATATGACCGTGTACCCATGAGGCAAAGGGCTTGGCTAATAAAGATTTGATATTAAACATATTCAAATTCATAATTTGAGATGAACCAGTCAAAATTAGGCACTAAGTTAATTATTGTTATATGAGTTTAGGCCTTAAAACTCAATTAAATGTGAGATTTTAAACAATTTTTAGTACCGATCATATTTTTTCAGAATTTATTGCAAATTGGCATAAAATAATTACCTTTGCAGTCCTAATTTTGGACAATATGTTAGCAGTAGTTAAAATCGCAGGACAACAATTTAAAGTACAAGCTGGTGATAGTTTGTATGTACCTCACCTGCAAGGTAAGACTGGAGATAAAGTGGAATTCAACGACGTTTTATTCGTTGATAACAATGGAAGCATCTCTTTTACTAGTAAAGTAAAAGTAAAAGCTGAAATTGTAAATGACTTGGTACAAGGTGATAAAGTGATTGCCTTTAAAATGAAAAGACGTAAAGGTTTTCGTAAAAAACATGGTCACAGAACACATTATACACAAATTAAAATTGAAAATATTGCCTAATCATGCTGCTGCATGACTTAGTTGAAATATCTAATTATTAATTAAAGTTTAGTAAAAAGAATATATTATGGCACACAAAAAAGGGGAAGGTTCCGTTAAAAATGGCCGTGATTCCCAAAGTAAACGTTTAGGAGTAAAAATTTATAGTGGTCAACCCGCTTTATCTGGAAATATTATTATTCGTCAAAGAGGTACAGTATACCACCCTGGTAAAAACGTTGGAGTTGGCTCTGACTATACATTATTTGCCCTTTCTAATGGAATCGTAGAGTTTAAAAAAGGTAGAAATAACCGTACTACAGTATCCATTTTACCTGTAGAAATGGAAGCTTAAAAAAAAATTTTTTGCAGATATTAAAAAAGTTTTCTATTTTTAGTACATATTTACTAACCATTAAATCTAAAAAACATGGCAAAAGCTAAAAAAGCTGCTAAGAAAAAAGCTGCTCCAAAGAAGAAAGCTGCTAAAAAAGCTGCTCCTAAAAAGAAAGCTGCTAAGAAAAAAGCTGCTAAAAAGAAATAATTATCGCAAGATAATTAGATCATCTTTTTTGCTTAAAGCAGAAATAGATTTGAAGTCCTCCCCAATTTTGGGGAGGATTTTTTTTTGAACTATTTTTTTTACTTTCACGCATGCACAATTATGAAATCGCTGATCAATTTTCAATGCTTGCAAAATTGATGGATATACATGGCGAAAACACTTTTAAAATAAAATCATACACTAATGCTGCCTATATTTTAGATAAGCTGGCCACTCCTGTAAGTGAAATGCCTGCAAATGAATTATTTGCTATTAAAGGAATCGGAGAAGCTATAGGATCAAAAATTTTACAACTTATTGAAAATAAACGACTTACAATACTAGAAGCTTATATAGAAAAAACACCTCCTGGCATTTTAGAAATGCTAAAAATTAAAGGACTTGGACCAAAAAAGATAATTACAATTTGGAAAGAATTAGAAATTGAAACAGTTGGTGAATTACTTTATGCATGTGAAGAAAATAGATTAATTAATTACAAAGGATTTGGTGCCAAGACACAACAAAATATTCAAGAGGCCTTAGAATATTATTTACAACATCAGGGAAGTTTTTTATTTCAACAAGTTGAATCTTTGGCTCATCATTTACAATCTATTTTAGAAGAGGCCTTCCCGAACGAAAAACATATTATTAGTGGTTTATTCAAAAGACAAATGGAGACCATCGATTATTTAGATATTGTAACGACTGTTTCCAAAAAAATATTAATCGATTGGTTACAACAAAAAGATTTTACCATCATTGATTCCAATAGTTTTATAAGTTGTAAAGGGGTGGATAATTTTGAATTGAGATGGTGGATGGCCTCTGCTGAAAATTTTTATTGGACCGATTTTAGCCTTAGCTGCTCGGCTGAATTTCTCCAAAAATGGGTAGAAAACCCCCTATTTGAAAAAAATTATACTTTTTCATCAGAATTATCCATTTTTGATCAATTAGGTATTGCTTATATACCCTCCCCACAAAGAGAAGATCCTCAGTTATTGTCTACTTTATTTTTAGACAATAATAAAAAAAGTGTAGCTAGATGTATTCAAGAAACTGATATAAAAGGCATTATTCATTCTCATAGTACTTGGAGCGATGGCATACATACCCTAGAACAAATGGCTACTGCGGCAAAACAAGCAGGTTATGAATATTTAGTCATAAGCGATCACTCCAAATCGGCATTTTATGCCAATGGTTTAGAAATTGAAAGAATCAGAGCCCAACATAAAGAAATTGATGCTTTAAATAAAAAGCTTACCCCCTTTGTGATATTTAAAAGTATTGAATCGGATATACTCAATGATGGTAGCTTAGATTATCCTCAGGAGATATTAGCTAGTTTTGATATAATCATTGCCTCCATTCATTCCAATTTAAAAATGAGTGAAGAAAAAGCAATGTCACGTCTTTTAAACGCCATTAACAACCCTTATACCAGTATATTAGGTCATCTAACAGGTCGTTTATTGTTAAGCAGAAAAGGGTATCCTGTAAATCATACTGCTATCATTGATGCTTGCAGCGAAAATAATGTAACCATAGAATTAAATGCCCATCCCCGTCGATTAGATATCGATTGGCGTTACATAAATGAAGCAATTAAAAAAGATGTCCTTATTTCTATTAACCCTGACGCTCATGCAATTGAAGGATTTTCTGATTGCAAATATGGGGTAAAGGTCGCACAAAAAGCAGGTTTAACTGCTGCACAAAACTTAAGTAGTTTCTCTTTACAAGAAATGATGGAATTTGTTTCTTTTCAACATGCTAAAAGAAATTAGTAACCTCATTAAACTAATTACTAGATTTTACGTAAACAAAATAATCGCCAGGCATTAATTCAAATTTGATTCGTTGATTAAATTCAAAACTTATTCCTGAGAAAATTTGTGTATACACTCCAATTAAATAGTCATGTTCAATTTGCAATTTTTGTATTTGATTAGATACATTTAATAAAACCAAAAAAACATGTTCTTTATCGTATCTTAAAAAAGCGATAACCTTATTACTCGAAGTTGGTAAGATATGAGTTTCACCATATATACAAGTGGTATATTTTTTCCTAATTGATAGTAATGTTTGATAAAATGATGTTAATGAAGGACTACTATTCCAATCAATTAAATCCTTATCAAAAAAAGCTAATCTTTTATAATTGGGTAATTCTTGCCCACTATAAATTAAAGGAATCCCCCTCCACATAAAAGTAAATACTGCCCATGCTTTTGCAGTTATTCCATATTTTTCATATTCCGTCCCATTCCAAGTATTCTCATCATGATTAGAGGTAAAAAATAATTTTTGTGCATGAGGGGCCTCTGTAGAATAACTATGTAATATTTTATACATCTCATCCACTCCCAACTGTTCTTTGGCTATTTTTTCAGTAGCATGCATCCAAGACCAAGCATAACTAGCATCAAATACTTGATTGTAATTTACGTGTTCAGTTTCCGCCAACCAGAATAAAGGCTTTATAGATTCAACCGCTTTTCTTGCAGCTCTCCAAAAATCCAAAGGCACCAAATGAGCCATATCGCATCTAAATCCATCTATATTAAAAGTACGCACCCAATATTGCATGGCCCCTATTAAAGCAGCTCTCATTTCATCATTTTCATAGTTTAAGTCTACCACATCTTCCCAGCCATTTCTTTCAATAAAATTGCCATTCTCATCTCTACAAAACCAATTTGGATGCTCTTGCATCCATTCATGTTCTATTCCGGTGTGATTAGCTACCCAATCAATTATAATTTTCATTTCGTGTTTATGCGCCATTTGCACCAAAGAAATAAAATCCTGCTCATTTCCAAACTCTGGATTAATTTTAGTATAACTACTACATGCATAATAACTTCCTAAACTCCCCTTTCTTCCAACCTTACTTATGGGTGTAATAGGCATTAACCATAAAACTTCCACTCCCATTTCTTTAAGTCTAGGAATATGATATGCAAATGCTTTAAAACTACCCGCTGCTGTGTATTGCCTTAAATTCACTTCGTAAATAGTTGCCTTGTTGATCCATGCTACAGGGGTGAAACCTACCTCCATTTAATTTTAATTTTTAATGCAATTTTTATTAACTTGTCAAATACATGAGCCAAACACCACCAAGTTTAGAACGCAAATTAAGTCTTTTACATGCAACAGCCATCAACATGATTGATATGGTGGGCATTGGCCCCTTTGTAGTCTTAAGTGTTGTTGCACAAATTATGGGAGGTCCTTATTTTTTATATGCTTGGTTAGCTGGCGCTTTATTATCTTATTTAGATGCAATGGTATGGAGTCAATTAGGTGCTGCTCTTCCAAAAGCAGGTGGAAGTTTTCATTTTTTAAAAGAAGGCTATGGTGAAAAAGCAGGCCCTTTAATGAGTTTTTTATTTGTATGGCAAACAATGATACAAGCCCCCTTGGTAATAGCCTCTGCTGCTATTGGTTTTTCACAATATGCAAATTACTTTTTTCATTTAAGTTTTATTCAAGAAAAAATAGTGAGCGGGTCAGTGGTTATTTTAGTGATAACATTGCTCTATCGCAAAATAGAATCTATTGGTAAAATTTCAGTTTTTTTATGGGTGGGCGTTTTAGGAACTATGGCTTGGATAATTTTGGGAGGTATAATGCATGGACAATTTTTAGAACCTTTAAAACATATCAATGATGGACTAAAAATTGAGTATGGTTTGGTGGCGGCACTTGGATTTGCTAGTGTTAAAACTATTTATAGTTACTTAGGATATTATAATGTTTGTCACTTAGGAGGAGAAATAAAAAATCCAAGTAGAAATATACCAAGAAGTATGTTTATTTCTATTACAGGAATTGCCATTTTATATTTAGCCATGAATATGAGTGTATCAAGCGTATTACCCTTTTCAACCATTGTAAATAGTAAGTTTGTGGTAAGTGATTTTATTCAAGCACTTTTTGGACCTATTGCCGGATCTATAGCTACTATTTTAATTTTAATGGTGGCTTTTGCCTCATTATTTTCTGCTACTTTAGGTTATAGCAGAATTCCATATGCAGCTGCACAGGACAACTCTTTTTTCTCTTTTTTTAAAGCACTGCATCCTAAATTACATTTTCCACATCGCTCTTTATTAGTATTAGGTGGCATTGCTTTTGTATTTAGTTTATTATTTAGATTAAAAGAAGTTATTGATGGAATTTTAGCCATGCGTATACTTATTCAATTTATAGGACAGGCATTGGGTTTGGTTTTATTATATAAAAGAAAAGGGAAAAGTTTTTTTCCATGGAAAATGCCCCTATATCCCCTGCCATTAATTGTAGCCATCATAATTTGGGGCGCCATCTTTTTTTCAACAGGTACTAAAATGATGCTCAGCGGTCTTACGGTTATTAGTTTAGGGCTGATTGCTTATTTTGTTGCCAAAAAATTTAAATGGATTGGCGTTAATGTTTAGGTAATGATATTAAATTCGCCAATAATTTATAAGCACCAGGATTTCCTGCTGGTAGTTGTCTAAATAAAACTAAACTTAAATACACCATATTCCCTTTACCATAGGGTGCAATAATTAGACTTCCAGTAGAAGGTGTTTCACCTTTATCATTCATGGAAATGGGAGCTTCAAAATGTGGATCTACGTTTTCTGCCATGTAGGTACTTCTTTCTTGCACCCAGTGATCAAAATCTGAATATTCAATTTTATTGGGAAAATTAAGCACTGCATGTTTTGGTAAAACAAATTCAACTGGTACCTCTTCTTGTGTGACTCTTTTGCTAGCATTCACTGTGAAATAATAAGGCCCTACTTTCACTTTTTGAATACCCACTTGATTACTTTTTAAATATTGAACAATTAAATTACCTCCTTGTTCAATGTACGCATTCAGTATATCATTTTTTAAGGTGAGATAATCATACATATTATAGGCTCTAATACCTACGACTATAGCATCAAAACTTTTTAATTTATTTATTTCAAGATCGCTCTGTTTTAAAAAAGTTACCTGATAACCTAATTCAATAAGAGCTTCAGGTAATTTATCTCCAGCACCATCTATATATCCTACTTTAGCTCCTTTAGTTTTCAATCTTAACTCTACTAATTTTGTTGTGGCGGGTGCAAAATAAGTTATGGTAGGTATATGGTCATATTGAATGGTACGTTTATATAAATCTGTTTTTTGGGTGGGCAATGGGTCATTAGCCGATTTTATTTCAATAGAATGATATAGGGTACTTCCTTTATGATTAATTTCTTGGTATCCTAATTGAACAGGTTTACCCTCATTCATTAAAACCACTTCTTTATCATACTTAATTTCTTTTAGAGGCACAACTACTATGGGTTGAAAAACTTCTCCTTTAGTAGGATCCACATATTTATACTGAACGGGGAGGGTGAAACTAAAGCGTTGTCCTTCTATGATTAAAGTGCATTTTGTAGTAAAAACAGGATCATTTTCAGGTTTCCCAATAAGCATTTGATCGTTTACCACAAACATACCTTCTGTTTTATTTTGCACTAACCAATAAGGCTGTGATATAGGCTGGGTATTTGAAATGGTATACGTATAATCCCAAGTAAAATTTTGATTATTCAACAATGGTTTACCGAAAACGGAATCCTTACCAGGCATTGAAACCTTCTCAAGCACTGAGGAAATAGAAGACCTCTGATTTAAAAAAAATTGAATCTGCAAATTACTTCCTGGGAATACTTCTTGTTGTTGCGTTGTAGCTTCACAGTATAAACCCATGGCATCTTTGATAATATTTTGTAATTCAGTAAGTTTATAGTCTCTCCACTGAGAACTTGGAAGTGTATTGATTAATTTATATAAATTGACTAAAGCTGAAACGGACTTTGAAGGATTCTCAAAATCAAAATTTTTAACAATCTCATTAATAGCATCTTGAATAAAAGAGGCTTGAAGCCTATTCCAACTTGTATTTACCCCTTCCATTATATCCGTTTTTGCAAGGTCACCTCCGGTAGTTTCAAAAAACTCAAAACTAGAGCCCCTTCTTCTAGGCCTTCCCTCCCCTTGACTTTTATGCATTGTTCTGGCCTCTGCACCAATTTCACCATAACTTTTACCCATGATAGAATTATATCCACCTACTTCGATGTTTAATTGATTGGCATTAGTGGTATTGACTGTGCCAAAATTAAAAGTGTTCCAAAGAATTCTTTTTGCTCTCCAAGGTCTTACTCCGTATTTAAATTGTTCAGTGAATTTTGTACTATCTGCAGCTGCTAGGTATGCTTCATTGGCAATAATTGCAGAAGCAGAATGATGTCCGTGCCCCGCTCTAGCATCTCTTGGAAAACGAGTAATAATAATATCGGGTTGAAATTTCCTAATTACCCAAACTGCATCACTTAACACTTGTTCATGATTCCAAATACTCAAAGCTTCTTCTGAAGACTTACTAAAACCAAATTCAAATGCTCTAGAAAAATATTGTTCTGCCCCATCTTTTGCTCTCGCTGCCAATAATTCTTGGGTTCTTATTAATCCCAATTCAATACCTTGTTCTTTACCAATTAAATTTTGACCCCCGTCTCCTCTGGTTAAACTTAAATAAGCTGTTCTATACATTCTATCCTTTGTTAAAAAAGGAAGAAAGCTATTATTCTCATCATCGGGATGGGCTGCCACATATAATACACTTCCCATTACCCCCATTTTTTTTATTTGAGCATAAATTTCAGAACTAGTTTTTTGCGCTATTAAAGGCAATACAAGTAGCATGTTAGTTAAAATAGATAGAATGACTTTACGCATATAACCTGAACATTAATTTATTTGCCATTAAAAAAAACTGCATTAGCTAAAATTAGCTTTCCACCTTCCCAAAAATTTCTGAAAATGGGATCATCAGCCATATACACTAATTTACCCAATCCTATATCTTTAACTCCAATGACAACTCCTTCTTGTAAAGCATTTTTTGCTTTAATACCTGCAAATCCTGACATGTAACTATCTTTTTTTAATACACCTACATTCCAAGCATCGTTATTAGATTCATAAGAAACCATATCTTGTTTTAAATCAAAGAAAATTCCACTGGTACCAAAACCAATAGGATGAGAGGCATCTAAATAGACTTTATAAATAGCCCCAGGTATGGAGCTTTCCAATGCATCAATGACCCTATCACCATATTTACTCATTTTATTTTCTGCTTTATCATTTTTATTTAGTTCTTTCATTTTAAAACCCCATTCTGCATTATTAGATAATTGTTGAGCGGCAGTTTCAAATGCAATGAGCACTCCACCTTTTCTTACAAAAGATTGTAATTTTTCTGAGACTGCCTTAGTGTTTAGGTCTTTATAAGTACCTTCTGGCGCAATAATTACATCGTACTTGTTAATATCTATTCGGCTAATAAATGAAAAATTTAATTGGGTAATGGGATAATTTAATTGTTGTTCAAAATAACTCCATACTTCGCCCGCTGCAAGTGCAGACACACTTTCTCCAGTAAATAAAGCTACTTTGGGGGCATGGTTAATTATTTTATCTGAAGGCGATCCAAAATCGGCTCCTGACTCCACCCATCCAGAATGAACAGCAATCGCTTCTAATTGTAATTTATCGCAAACTAATTTTGTGTCCTTTGCCCAATTATCTAAATTACTTGTTTTAAGTACAATCAAAGAACCAGCTTCCATTTTTTTACCATTCACTACAAACGCTTTTTCAGCGTATCTTACTTTAATATTTTTTTGTAAAAGCTGCGCAAGTGCTCTGGCTGATTTAAATGAATGATAAGGTATGACATAGCCATAATCGGTAGAAGCTACCTCTATTTTTGGAGTGGTAAACCCCGATGTAATAGCTAATTTTTCTTTACTTGCGTATCCGTGCACTCCATAGGCAAAAGGTAAAGACCAAGCTGTGATATCATAGGTATTAGAATCATTTACCTGTGTAATAGGTTCTAATAAAACTCTCGCCAGCACCCCATGAGTCTGAGCAGCACTGACCGCTAAAGTATAGCCTTCATTGACAAAGTCGGCTTCTTTTTTTGAAATATAATCATACCCTTTGAAAGTGGTACCTGATGCTAATACTCCATATTGAATATTATTTTTTTGTAATAAATCTGCTAAAGCTTCTAAGCTATGGGCATTGGAAGCCGTCATCACAAAAGTCTTAAAGTTGGATAAGTTACCTGTTCTACTGTTATCATAATATTTTTTAAAAGCGGCTAATAAATTCTCTTTATTTTCCGCACTAATTTCAATGGTGGATAGTCCAGTAGTAAAGTGATGTGTTGCTCTTGCCACTAAAGTAACCGTGTCTAATTGATTATCAATAACTCCTAAACCAGCACTAATACCTCCTTGCTCATAAGTCATACCAATAGCTCCATTATACATTGGATATGAATCTCCATAGGAAGGATAAAGCATATCAAATCTTTCCTTGGTAAAAAATAACCAATGATTCTGATCAAAATATTTGGCATTGTTTTTACCAATTTTAACTTGAAATTCTTTTTGCCAGTTAGTGATAGCCTCATGTATTGGTTCAGAAGTGGGTGTAAAGAAATAAGGTTGATTATAACTTTGTTCATGAAAATCAACAACCACTTGTGGATACCATTGTTGGTAGAGTGTAAGTCTTTGTTGAGACTCTATTTGAGTTTGCCAAGCCCAATCTCGATTTAAATCAAAATTATAATGATTTGTTCTACCGGCAGGCCAAGGCTCCATATGCTCTCTAGCTTGTGGATCTACATTCATAGAAGTTCCTACAGCATTATTATACCAATTCACATATCGATCTCTTCCATCAGGGTTAATGCATGGATCTATCATTACAATAGTATTTTTTAACCATTCTTTGGTTTTGGTATTAGTGGGATCAACCAATGCAAATAAAGTTAACATGGCTGCTTCAGAGGATGCAGGTTCATTGCCATGCACATTATAATTTAACCAAATGATTCCAGGTTGATTTAAATCATCCACTGAACCATCTACAAGACCTATATTATGTTTTCTAATTTTTTCCAATTGTGCTATATTTTCTGGGAGTCCTACCGCTGCTACTAATAAATCACGACCTTCATTGGTCTTACCATAATTTATAATTTTTACTCTATCAGGAGCTGCTTGCGCTATGGCATTGAAATAGGATACAATATTATGGTGTCTTGTAAAACGAGTCCCAATGGTATACCCAAGATAAGAGGCTGGACTTGGAATGACTTGGGCCTCTATAAAAGACACACAACAAATGGCGAGTATAAGCAGTAATTGAATTTTAAAAATTTTCATTTTTTTCACTTGAATTTTAGGAAAATAAAAGGCTTAATTATACTCCCTAAAAATAAGGAACTTTGTGCTTAAAATCAGAACAGAAAAGGATAGTTTTACACAAATACATAGCTCTAGCTTGTTGAATACTAAATATTTAACTAAATTACCAGTTCAATAGAACCACTATGAAAAAAATGAATACAAAATCAAGCATTTTAAGAATAATGATGCTTTTTTTATCTCTTGTTTTTGCTGAAAAAATGATAGCTCAAACTTTTTTTAAAGCACATCCTCAAATTAATCCTTATCAATACGAATTTGTTAAAGAAAAGTCGTTTGATCATGCAGCTGTTACCTCTGCACATCCACTAGCCAGTATGGTAGGTGCTGCTATCATGCAAGAGGGAGGCAATGCCTTTGATGGTGCCATTGCAACACAATTAAGTTTAGCTGTTGTATTTCCGGGAGCAGGAAACATAGGTGGGGGTGGTTTTATGTTAGCCAGAAAAGTGAATGGAGAATTAATAGGTATCGATTATCGTGAACAGGCGCCTGCCAAAGCAAGTAGAGATATGTATTTAGATGAGAAAGGTAACCCCATTGCTGAAAAATCGACCAGAGGTAGTTCCGCTTCAGGTGTACCTGGTAGTATAGCTGGCATGTTTAGCACACATGCATATGCAAAGTTACCATTTGCAAAATTAATTGAACCTGCTATTGAATTGGCTGAATACGGTTTTGTAATTTCTGAAAGAGAAGCCAAAGGTTTAAATGCAGATCGTGCTAACTTTTTAAAACATAGTTCAGCACCTAGTGCTTTTACTCAAAAAGAAATATGGAAGGCAGGTGATACCTTATATCAACCAGAACTTGCCGCTACATTAAAACGTATACAAGCCAAGGGGTTAGCAGGTTTTTATGAAGGCCCCACAGCAGCTATGATTGTAAAAGAAATGGAGCATAGTGGTGGCTATATAAGTTTAGAAGACTTAAAAAAATACCAACCCAAATTTAGAAAACCTATTGAGTTTGATTATAAAGATCATCATATCATAAGTTTTGCTCCACCCTCCAGTGGTGGTATTTTAATTGCTCAGATGATGCAAATGATTGCACCCTACCATGTCGAAAAAATGGGATTGAATACATTAGCTTCAGTAAGTTTAATGGTAGAAGCTCAAAGAAGAGCCTATGCAGATCGTGCTGAACATATGGGAGATCCTGATTATTGGAAAGTACCCACCAAAACCTTGACTAGCATGAGCTATGCTCAAGCTAGAATGAGTGATTATACACCAGGGGTTGCTGGTAATAGCAAAAATACACAAGCAGGGCAAACCCACGAGAGTGAGCAAACTACGCACTTAAGTGTGATAGATAATCAAGGCAATATGGTAGCCATTACAACTACATTAAATGACACTTATGGTAATAAAACAATCGTAGCAGGTGCTGGCTTTTTACTTAATAATGAAATGGATGATTTTAGTATTAAGCCCGGCGTCCCCAATATGTATGGTGCTTTAGGAGGTGAAGCCAATTCAATACAACCAGGTAAAAGAATGTTAAGTTCAATGACCCCAACACTTGTTACCCTAAAAGGGAAACCCTATATCTCTATTGGAACTCCAGGGGGCACAACCATTCCAAATCAAGTGTATGAAGGTTTAGTGAATATAATTGATCATAAATTAACTATCAAACAAGCCATTGATGCCACAAGATTTCATCATCAATGGATGCCAGATGTCATTGCATTAGAATCAGATTTTCCTGAAGACGTGGAAACTAGTTTAAAAAATATGGGTTATAAAACTATTAGAAGAGGAAAATTTGGTAAAATGGATGGTATACTTATTACAAGTGATGGCAAGAAAGTGGCGGCAGGAGATAAAAGAGGTGATGATAGTGTAGCTGGCTTTTAATTTTTGTAATTTTACAAAAACTCCTCCATTGCTAAATAAAAAATTTACCCTGCTTAGAATTATCGCTGCTACTGTGGTAGGTTTTTTTTTATTTACCTACTTGTTATTGTTAGTTCCCTGGGTGCAGAACCAAGTGGCCCACAAAATAGCATCCTCATTTAGTAAAACTATTGGTACACCTGTTGAAATTGGTCAAGTAAGATTTTCTTTATTTGACAAGCTTGATGTACAAGATATTCTCATTAGAGATGAAAATAAAGACACCCTGGTTTATTTAAAATCTTTAAAATTAAGAATAGGTGATTACTATTTTTCAAATAATAGTCCAGTTATTAAGTACTTGGGTTTAGAAAATGCCAAATTATACTTACATCGAAAATCGGAGAAATGGAATTATCAATTCATAATTGATCAATTAAATAAAAACATAGATAGCAATAAAAAAAATAACTCATTTGATATTAAGAAAATTGATTTAAATCAAATTGAATGCATAAGTGATGATGAATGGCTAGGACAAAAAAATATTTTTACATCTAATAACCTA
>CAZWTV010000014.1:0-25996 GCA_964637225.1 uncultured Sediminibacterium sp. | reverse complement strand
AAAAATGGTAAACGTATGATTGTTGCTGACGATGGTGGTGCGCAAGTTAGTTTGGATGGTGCTAAAAATTGGAGCACTGTAATGAATCAACCTACTGTTCAAGTATATCGTTTAAGCACCGATAATCATTTTCCTTATAGAATTTTAGGAGCTCAACAAGATAATTCTGCTTTTAGAATTTTATCAAGCTCTTATGGACCCTATATTGGTGAGAATGATTTTGAAGTAACAGCAGGAGGGGAAAGTGGTTATATTGTGGCTGATCCATTGAATAGTGATGTAGTTTATGGAGGTTCTTATGGAGGACTTATTACAAGATATGATCATAAAACAGGAGAGAATAGAGTTGTAAACGTTTGGCCAGATAATCCAATGGGAGCAGGAGCTGATGTTCAGAAATATCGTTTTCAATGGAATCATCCTATATTCTTTTCGCCTCATAATCCTAAAAAAATTTATACAGCAGGTAATCATTTATTTGCTTCTGAAAACGAAGGGGCAAGTTGGACTGAACTTTCTGGAGATTTAACTACCAATGATAAGAGCAGACAAAAAAGTTCTGGAGGACCTATTACACAAGATAATACGAGTGTAGAATATTATTGTACCATTTTTACTGCAGCGGAGTCACCATTGGAAAAAGATTTATTATGGACTGGTAGTGATGACGGTCTCATTCATGTGAGTAAAGATGGAGGAGCGCATTGGAAAAATGTAACACCGAAAGACATACCTCAATGGATGATGTGGAATAGAGTTGAAATAGATCCTATTAGAAAAGGAACAGCTTACTTTGCAGGAACTCGCTATAAATTGGATGATTTTGCACCCTATTTATATGTAACACATGATTATGGCGAAACCTGGGAAAAAATTACCAATGGTATTGCTTCCATGCATTTTACAAGATGTATTGTAGCAAGTCCAAGAAAAACGGGTGTATTATTTGCTGGAACAGAATATGGTTTATATGTTTCTATCAATGATGGAAAATCTTGGGAACCCTTGCAATTAAATTTACCTACCACACCTATAACTGATTTACTTATTAGAGATCAAAATTTAATCGTTGGCACACAAGGTAGAAGTTTGTATATTTTAGATGATTTATCTTTTATTGAAAATTATCAAGTAAGTAATGCTCTCGCTTCTAAAGTATTTCCAGTGGCTAATGCCTATCGTGTTCCTCCTACAATGGGAGGTAGAAGAAATAGGGGGGTCAGAGCCAGTATGCCTGCCAATGTGGGTATCAACCCACCCAAAGGTGTAGTTATTAATTATTGGTTAAAAGAGGTGAACGATAGTACCACTGTTCAAATTGATATTTTAGATGAGCAAAAAAAATTAGTGAGACATTTTAGTTCTAAGGAAACGGGTAAAGAAAAATCTGCAATTGTGGTTGAAAATGGATTACAACAATTTACTTGGAATTTATACCATAAAGAAATAGAGAAGCCCTCAGACGATTTAATTTTCTGGAATGGAACTACTAGTCCAGTATTAGCAGCTCCAGGTAAGTACTTTGCTAAAATCACTATTAATAAAGACTCAGTAACTTATCCATTTGATTTAATGGCCGATCCAAATTATAAAGTATCAAATGCAGATTTGAAAGCGCAAGAACAATTTTTATTAGAAGTGTCTAATAGTTTTAATACTATCATGAAAGCCTTAAAAGGTATAAGAGAGATACGTTCTCAAATACAAATTTTACAAAAGAAAACTAAGGATTCTAGTTTCCAAAAACAAAGCGATGAATTATTGACAAAGCTTAAAACTATAGAGGAGGCATTGCATCAAACTAAGGCTAAGAGTGGCCAGGATGTATTAAATTTCCCGATACGCCTAGACGATAAAATAGCGGGTGTGTTTGAATCTGCTGCTGCTGGTTATGTGGCACCCACAAAACAAGTAAAAGAGGTTTTTGCAGAATTAAAAGCGCAGGCCGATGCTCAGTTAAAAAAATATGAAACCATTAAAAAAGAAGGTGTCAAAGCTTTAAATGATACTGTTCATAAATTAATGATTCCTATTATTGGAAATTAATAGTAATTAATACTGTATTTTTAAAATTAAGGCCCTTCTATGTTGAAGGGCCTTTTTAAATAAATTGATTTATTCAAAGTCTTTATAGAGTAAATATTTTTTTCTTATCAATTTAAAATTAGCTAATTCTTTTTGCCAACTCTCTCTAATTACTGTTGGACTGACTCCCATTTGTATTTGCTGCATGAGTGTATTATTGCCTGCTAATTTGTTAAAAAAATAATCTCTAGGAGTATTACCCGTGGTATGAATAAAAAAAGAATCTTTTTGTGGAAAGGCTTTGTACATTTCTATTAAAAGTTCAAGATCAATCCTATTGGGAGCCATGGTTTTGGTTAAATCCCAGCCATAGCATAATTGATCTTTTAGTTTGGGCTGAGTTGCACCAGGTCTAGCAATGGGAGTAAAAGAAAATTCTGTATGTGTTGAAAGAGGATGACCAATATATGCAAATGCATGTTCGGTCCCTCTTCCCTCACTAAGTTGGGTTCCTTCAATTAAACAGGTAGTGGGATACCAATAAATTGAAGACATATCGGGTAAATTAGGGGAGGGTGCTATTGATATAATATATCTTGAAAGGTGATCATAATTTTTGCAAGGAATAATTGTCAATGACCAATTTGGATTATTATTTGTTTTTAACCAATGTTCTCCAAGTAGCATGGTAGCATATTCGCCAATAGTCATTCCATATACAATAGGGATTGAATTTTTTCCTACAAAACTTGAAAAGGCTTTATCTAATACAGGCCCATCTACATAATGACCATTGGGATTGGGTCTATCTAAAATTATAAGAGGTTTATTATTTTCTTTAGCAGCTTCCATGTAATATTGTAAGGAAGAGATGTAAGTATAAAAACGTGTTCCTACATCTTGGATATCAAAAACTAGTATATCTAAATCTGCTAAGTCAGTGGAATCAGGCCCATACTTTTTTCCATAAAGAGATATTATTTTAATTCCGGTACTTGGATCATTATCGTCTTTTGTAGCTTCTCCTGCATCGGCAGTACCTCGAAGTCCATGTTCTGGAGTAAATATTTTTTTTATTTCAATACCTTGTTTAAGTAAGGTATCAATTAAATGTTTTTTATTTACAATGGCGGTATGATTGGTAAATATTCCTACTCGTTTATGTAAGAGTAAAGAGATATACTTTTCAGTTTGGTAGGCGCCAGGTAAAATTTCTTTTTTGGATTGTGCATTTATAACAATAGATGCACTCAACATAATGATAGCAAGAAAAACTAAAATTTTTTTCATAATGTGAAATATCAATTAATGAAATTATATACAACCAAGTACTAATATAAGTATTTTGCTACAATGGGAACGCGTCTTCCCACCCCAAAAGCTTTGGGTGAAATACGAATAATAGGACAAAATTGATTTCTTTTATACTCATTGGTATTCACCATCTTCAAGGTTTTATCTACCAAGTTGCTATCAAATCCCATTGCCTTTATGCTGGCTGGGTCGGCTCTCTTTTCTATATATTGAAAAAGAATTTGATCTAGTAATTCATAAGCTGGAAGGCTATCACTGTCTTTTTGATCGGGTCTTAATTCAGCACTAGGGGCTTTTGTTATTATAGATAATGGAATGATTTGCTTATCTCGATTAATATATTTAGCAAGTTCATACACTTGTAATTTATAACAATCACCCAATACACCTAAGCCACCTGCCATATCACCGTATAAAGTTCCATAACCAGTGGCAAGTTCGCTTTTATTAGAAGTGTTTAATAAAACATATCCGAATTTATTTGCAATAGCCATTAAAATATTTCCTCTAGATCTACTTTGTATATTTTCTTCAGCTAAAGAAAATGGAAGGTCTTTAAAAAGTGGTTTTAAAGTTTCCAAAAAACTTTCATACACTTGTTTGATGGTAATTATTTCATAAGGATTTTCTAAATTCTTGCTTAAAGCAATGGCGTCGTCTACTGAATGTGTAGAGGAATAAGCAGATGGCATCAATATGGCATATACATTTTCTGCACCCAAAGCTTCGCAAGCAATGGCTAGGGTTACTGCTGAATCAATTCCGCCTGAAGAACCAAGGATTGCTTTTTTAAAACCCATTTTTGTAAAATAGTCTCTAACGCCAAGTATCAAAGCTTTGTATACTTGATCAATATTAAGATCTGGTTCTAAAGTCAATGGGTTTAATTCTTTATTAGGTACTCTTGCTGCTGGTTCAATAATGGGGGCATTAATCATTCCATCATCGGTACATTCAAAAATTTCCATAGCGGATTCAAACATAGGAAGCGCGCCGCAAAGATTTGCCCATTTGTCAAAAGCCAAGGAAGCTCCATCAAATACAATTTCTGTTTGACTTCCCACGGCATTGCAATAAAACAATGGAATTTTATATTTTAATACATTGGCTTTAATGGTTGCTTTTCTATCTTCATCATGTGTATAATCAAAAGGAGAAGCACTTAAGTTCAGTAAAATATCTGGATGCTGATCCATCATTTGATCCATGGGACAAATTCGGTACAAAGGGTTATCCCCTAGATTCCAAATATCTTCACAAATGGTAATGGCTAATTTTTTTCCTTTAAATGGAACTACTTTCCACTCGTTGGCCGATTCAAAATATCTATTCTCATCAAATACATCATAGGTGGGCAGTAGGGTCTTGTGTATTTCTGCAATTATTTTTCTTTGATACAAGAAAAATGCTGCGTTGTATAAGTCTTTTCCTTTTTTATTCGGGTTGCGTGCAGGACTTCCAATTAATACACCAATAGTATCGGCTGCTTCTTTGATTATTTCAATTTGAGTATAACATTGTTGTATAAAGTCATTGAATTCTACAAAGTCTCTAGCGGGATAGCCGCAAACACTCATTTCACTAAATAAAATTAAATCCGAACCTTGCTTTTTGGCTTCTTCAATAGCGCAAAGCATTTTAGTGGTGTTCTGTTCAAAATTGCCAATTTGATAATTTTGTTGTGCAATACAAATTTTCATGGGCCAAAGCTAGGCTTAGTTTAATTTAACTGGCGCAGCCATTTTAAAGGCTGGAATATTGACATGAATTGATTCTTTGGTCTCAATATTCTCCATGGTATAATATCCTTGCATTTTACCTAGTTCACTTTTTAGATGACAACCGCTTACATATTGATAGTGTTTGCCTGGCATAATTAAAGGTTGCACCCCCACCACACCTTCTCCTTCCACAATTCTATGCTCGCTATTGCTATCAAACACTTCCCAATAGCGCCTTAGTAATTTAATGGGAAATGAATTGTGATTTTCGATGGTAATTCTATAAGCAAACATATACTCATTCTGTAATGGGTTGCTATAGTCTTTTTGGTAAAAAGTTTCAATACTTACTTCTACACCTTCTGAAATTTTTGAAACCATAAGTAATAATGTCAATTATTCCTATTGCAGAGAATACTGCGGGTTAAAATTAGCAAAAATTCACGCCGATTAAATAAAAAACCCTCTATTTTTTTATTAGACCCCTTTAGTCGCGTAACTTTGCGAAAATTAATGCTTTAGGGAATTATTCAAGGCGTAAAAATCAAATAAAAATTGTAAAAATGAAGATTGCTGTAGCTAAGGGAGATGGTATCGGACCAGAGATTATGGATGCTGTGATTGATATTTTTAATGCCGCCAAAGTACCCTTAGAATATGAATTTGTTGAAATGGGAAAATGGGTTTTTGATAAAGGCTATAGTAATGGGATGACAGCTAAAGCCAAAGATACCATTGAAGCTTTAGGAATACTTTTTAAAGGACCCATGGAAACACCCAAGGGAAAAGGGGTAAAAAGTGTAAATGTCACTGCTCGAAAAACCTGGAATACCTATGCAAATAAAAGAACGTTTCAAACTTTAAGTGGTGTGGATACTGTTTTTAGTAATGCAGGTATTCCCATTGACATAACTATTGTTAGAGAAAATATTGAAGATACCTATGGTGGTATTGAACATATGTTAACGCAGGATGTGGCTTTGGGTCGTCGATTTATTACTCGACCAGGTAGTATGCAAGTTATTAGGTATGCCTTTGAGATGGCAAAGAAAAAAGGAGCTAAGAGAATTACTTGTGGGCACAAAGCAAACATCATGAAATTGACAGATGGTTTGTTCTTAGAAGTATTTAAAGAAGTGGCAAAAGAATATCCTGAATTAAAAGCAGATGATGTTATTGTAGATGACTTGTGTATGAAATTAGTGAGTCGTCCTGATTTATTTGATGTAGTAGTTTTGACTAATTTACAAGGAGACATAGTAAGTGACCTCTGTGCTGGATTAGTGGGTGGGCTTGGTTTTGCACCCTCTGCCAATATTGGAGATCATATTTCTATTTTTGAAGCAGTGCATGGAACTGCTCCAGATATAGCTGGAAGGAATATTGCGAACCCTACTGCATTATTACTAAGTGGTTTAGGTATGTTACAACATTTAGGGTTAATGGAGCAAGCTGCTATTATAGAAAATGCATTATTATATACTTTGGAATCGAGAGTGCACACAGGTGATTTTGGAGATCGATCCACAGCCTCACTATCTACTTCAGCATTTGCACAAGCTATCGTACAAAATTTTGGAAAAAAACCAGCCCATCATCCTAAACCAAGTTTATCTAATTTTTATGTAACCCCTACTCACTTTAAATTGGAAAGTAATCCCATGTTACAAAGTAATTTACATGACCAACATAAAATAATAGGGGTCGATTTTTTTATTGAAAGTGCTGAGCAACCACAGGCTATTGCAGATAAGTGTTTATTGCATACCACAACTACTTTGAAGTTAGTTACTATAACTAATAGAGGCACTCAGGTTTGGCCTTCTGGTTCTGTTTTTACCAATTTAATTAATCAGTATTATTGTCGTTTTGAAACAGTGAATGAATCTCCACTATCTCAAAATGATGTGATTGATTTATATCGTGCTTTAGCAGTAAATTTCAAGATTTGCTCTTTAGAGATTTTGAATATGTGGGCAGACAAAAAAGCATATAGTTTGGCACAAGGCCAATAGAAACAAGGGTTTTACTCAAATAGTACTTATAACAGCCCCTTTTAGACTTGTTTTCATAGAAAATTGCATTTTTTTGGTGGGAAAAAAAACATTTTTGATGTAATTTCACGCACAATTACAAAACACTTCTTTTACCTATGGCTGAAGTAATATTAATGCCTCGATTAAGCGATACCATGACCGAAGGGGTGGTTGCAGTTTGGCATAAAAATGTGGGAGATTCTGTTAAAAAAGGAGACTTATTAGCAGAAATTGAAACAGATAAAGCCACCATGGAATTAGAAAGTTATCAGGATGGAACTTTATTACATATTGGTACTCCACGTGGAGGTAAATTACAAGTAAATGATTTATTAGCCATATTTGGAAAACAAGGTGAAGATATTTCTGCACTCATTGCAGCAAATTCAAAAAATACTTCTACTGCAAGCAATTCCACTGCCGCTCCTGCACCAGTGGTGAGTACTGCCACTTCTGCCCAAACAACAGAAGATATAAGCAATAGAGAGGAAGTGGTTTTAATGCCTCGCTTAAGTGATACAATGACTGAAGGTGTTATTGCGGGTTGGCATAAAAATATTGGTGATAAAGTAACTAAAGGAGAAGTCTTAGCAGATATTGAAACGGATAAAGCTACCATGGAATTGGAATCTTATAAAGATGGTATTTTATTGTATCAAGGTGCAAAAGCTGGTGAGAAAATTTTAGTCAATCAGTTATTATGTATTATTGGTAAACCTGGTTTAGATATTGATAGTATTGTACAATCTGTTAAAGCTTCCACAAATTCAGAGGTTTTAAAGCCTACAGCAACATCTACTGCTTCTGCATCTACAACAACAGTTCCAACACCTACAGTTACGTTAGCGAGTGAAGTAGTTAATGAAGGAAGAATTTTTGCTTCACCACTTGCTAAAAAAATTGCTAAAGAAAAAGGTATTGATTTAAAATTTGTTCAAGGTACAGGTGAGCATGGAAGAATCACTAAAATTGATTTAGAAAATTATACACCAAGCCATACTGCTACAGCTAAAGTTGCTGTTGCTAGAAATACTAATTATATTGGTCAAGTAAGTTATGTGGATACTCCTGTATCTCAAATGCGTAAAACTATTGCTAGAAGATTAAGTGAAAGTTTATTTACTGCTCCACATTTTTATTTAACTATGAAAATTAATATGGATGCCGCCATTGCTGCAAGAAATGTAGTAAATGAAACGGCACCTGTTAAAATTAGTTTTAACGACTTTATTGTAAAAGCGGTGGCGCTTTCATTAAAGCAACATCCAAAAGTAAATAGTAGCTGGTTAGGTGATGTCATTCGTGAAAATCATCATGTAAATATTGGTATTGCAGTTGCTGTAGACGAAGGGTTACTAGTGCCTGTATTGCGTTATGCAGATGGACTCTCTTTAGATGAAATAAGCGCTAGTGTAAAAGAGTTTGCTAAAAAAGCAAAAGATAAAAAATTACAACCTGCAGATTGGGAAGGAAGCACATTTACAATTTCTAATTTAGGCATGTTTGGTATAGATCAGTTTACAGCTATCATTAATCCTCCAGATGCTTGTATATTAGCAGTAGGCGGTATTGCACAAGAGCCAGTAATAAAAAATGGCCAAGTGGTACCAGGAAATGTTATGAATGTCACACTAAGTTGCGATCATAGAGTAGTAGATGGCGCAACGGGCGCTGCTTTTTTACAAACGCTAAAAGTTTATTTAGAAGAACCCATTAGAATGTTTGTGTAAAAAATTGTGTAAAAATAATAGCGCTTAAGAAAATATAAGCGCTATTTTTTTTAATACTCAGGTGACATTAAAAAAGTCACCAAAAATTTCATAACCACTTTTTAGTTAATTCAAATCACAACCAATGGGAGCTCCGGGAGCAATAGTAGCTGGTTTGGGGAGTGTTATATCTTTTGGGTTATCAATTCGATCAAGTGCATACACATAATGAGCTTTATGAGAGAGATCTGATTTTAAAAGGCTTGTTAATTTTATTTTTAGTTCTTTTATTCTGTCGAAACATATAGCCCTAACCTCATAATTGGCCTCTGTGCTTTGACTTACACCCATTAACCAACTTAGCACTTGTTGTTGAGTTTGTTGATGTATGCTTCCTTCCAATCCACTGGGAATCTCGGAGTACCATGTATTTTTTAATACTGCATCTACCACATTATCAAAACCTATCGTTTTAGCTCTTGCTTTATTTTGTACCAATCTATTGGCTCTTTCAACATTAAATAAAAAGCTTAATTCAAATTCACTCAGGGCTTCTGCAGCCGCCAATGCATCAAAACTCATACCCGTTCTTTTTTCAAATAATTCTCCCACACTATAGTACATAGGAGGTCTTGGTGGGATTAATTGTAAAATTCTTTCAGGTATTACTAAAGTGCTTGCTGATAAACAATTTACAGCTGCCTCTAATGCTTTTTGTTGAATGGTATTAGATAAAATGGTAGGTTTGATTTGATTAATATCTCCTCTCACGCTATAATTATAATTCATACCCCCAATTAACTTTGTGACTGCTTCATATTGATAACGATGATAATTGTATAGCGGCACTAAGACATCTTCTAATTTTGCTAAGGGAGTGAAATTTGTTACTGCTTCCTCACCAAATTGCTCTAAGCCTTTTTTTCTTACTGCCATAGCTTGCTGAAGTCCTGCTACTGCATCAGATTGATTGTCCCATAAATGAGCATAGGGATGAAATCCACTAGCGGCTCTTGCATCAGCATCAGCAATGAATAATAATCCATTTTTTGAATTTTCTGCTAGTAAATTTTGTAACAGAGGGGTTTCATTGACTCCTTTTCCAAAATCTTGGTAGCCATACATAATAGCACGCTTATCCCATGAGCCAATTTCATTGGTATAAATTTTTGAAAAATCTATATCTCCTTTTTCGTTTACAAAAATATTTGGATGAGGATAATCCATCACAGAAGCTCGATCATTATAACTAGAAGCATAATTATGTTGTAATCCAAGTGTATGTCCTACTTCATGAGCAGCTAACTGTCTTAAACGATGAATGGCGGCTGTTCTCATTTTATCGGTAACAGGTTTGCCATTCACATATGGAGATAGTAAGGATGTAAAAATTAAATAGTCTTGTCGAACTCTTAATGAACCCAAGGTTACTTGACCTTTTATAATTTCACCTGTTCTTGGATCAGCAATACTAGCGCCGTAGCTCCACCCTCTTGAGGAACGATGCACCCAATTAATCATATTGTATCTAATATCCATTGGATCAACTGAATCTGGAAGTACTTGAACCTGAAATGCATTTTTATATCCGGCAGCTTCAAATGCTTGATTCCACCATCTTGCACCCTCAAGTAAAGCAGAGCGAATGGGTTCTGGAGTGCCATTATCTAAATAGTAAATGATGGGTTTAATAGGCTCACTCATTGGAGCTGAGGGGTCTTTTTTGAATAAACGATGTCTGTTAATTACCATTTTTTCGATAGGCTCACTAATATCACTTCCATAATCAAAATAGCTGGTCCCAAAATAACCACTTCTGATATCGTATTTTCTTGGTTGATAATTATTATCAGGAAGTTCTACAAAACTGTGGTGCATGCGGAGTGTAAGGGCTTCTGCAGAGGGTGCCACTGTTTGAACAAATCTGCCTGCATCAGCACCGCCCACAAAAGTAAGCGTGGCTTCAAATTCTGAATTTTTTGGAAAATTTTTTGTGTTCACAATATAAATTGCGGAACGAGCTTCATTTAAAGTGTAAGTGCCTTGTCTCATTTTTCTAATTCTATCAGAGACACCATGTGCATCTCTCAATAAAAAAGGAGTGGCATCAATTAAAACAGAGTTTCCATCTTCTGCTTCAACACCAAAACTAAACAAAATAGATTGTGCAAAAGATTCATTCACAGCCTTCTGTTCTCTTGGATCATTGGTAAGAGCACGAAAATCGGTATTGGGTTGTGTTAATAATACTTTTTTACCTACTCTTTGAAAATAGACAATTCGAGTGTCCCCAATTTGTCCTCTATCAAGTCCTATGTCATTGGATCCCAAGCCTGCAGGTAAGGAATTCACGTATAAAAAAGGGATTTCTAATTTATCCACTACTATAAAAATTTTTCCTTGTACAGCATCCCAATAATAATTAAAGTAACCTTTACGTAATTCCATTGATTTGGTTTTTTCTACAATGGAATTATTTTGTGCATGAAGCAAAAAAGGAAAACATAATAACGCTAAAATAATACGCATAAAATGAATTTATATTAACAATAAAAAATGATAACTATTTTACATTTAAAGTCAACTTAAACTGAAATTTAAGTTTTTTTTCTAAATTTAAACTTTTTCATTTTTTGTGATAACTTTGTACCATGTTTTCACCAATTACTTTAGTTCTAGGGGCCACACCCAATCCAGATAGATATAGCTACAAAGCCACTTCTTTATTAGTTGATAAAGGGCATGAAGTGTATGCTTTTGGTATAAAAAAAGGTGAAATAAAATCAACTCCCATTACCCATGAATGGCCTTCAAAAGGTTCTATTGATACAGTCACTTTGTACTTAGGTCCTGAAGCTCAAAAGGCATATTACAATGATATAATAAACTTACAACCCAGAAGAATTATTTTTAATCCTGGCACAGAAAATCCAACATTAGAAAGTTTAGCCAACCAACATGGTATTCAAACCATGGAAGCTTGCACTTTGGTTTTGCTCACTACTGGTCAATACTAGTGGGTGTTAATTTTTGAATTGTCCCCAGTTGGATCTATCTAAGTTGCGATATTGAATAGCTTCAATAACATGATGTTCTTTTATTTCGACAGTATTTTCTAAATCGGCAATAGTGCGACTTAATTTTTTAATTCTATCATAAGATCTTGCACTTAATTGAAATTTTTCCATAGCTACTTCTATAATTTTTTCTATGGGGGGATTTAATTTTACATATTTTTTCAATAGACTACTATTCATTTGAGCATTGGTATAAATACCTTCCTCATTTTTAAATCGTTCTATTTGTATATTTCTTGCGAGGGCTACTCTTTGAGCAACCCTTGCTGAGTTTTCAATCGATTGAGGATTGCTTAAATCATGATACTGTATGGGATCCACTTCAATATGTAAATCAATTCTATCTAGTAAGGGGCCTGAAATTTTATGAAGATATTTTTGAATTTGAGTACTACTACAATGACAACTTTTTTGGGGATGATTATAATAACCACATGGACAAGGATTCATGGCAGCTATCAACATAAATTTAGCTGGAAAACGAACTGTCATTTTTGCTCTAGCAATACTTACAATTCCTGCTTCCATGGGTTGTCTTAAAACTTCAATAACCGATTTATTGAATTCTGGAAGTTCGTCAAGAAATAAAACCCCGTTATGCGCTAAAGAAATTTCTCCAGGCTGTGGATGACTTCCCCCGCCAATCATCGCAATGGAAGATAAACTGTGATGTGGTTGTCGAAAGGGCCTTTGAATTATTAATTGTTTATCTAAGGGAATCTTTCCACTCACACTATAAATTTTACTAGTTTCTAATGCTTCTTTTTTATTTAAGGGTGGTAAAATGGAAACAATACTTTTTGAAAGCATAGTTTTTCCTGCACCAGGTGGTCCAATCATAATAAGATTATGCCCTCCAGCACTGGCAATCTCTATAGCTCTTTTTGTATAAGCCTGTCCTTTAATGTCTGTGAAATCGGGTATCATTTCATATTCATTCTGAACAGGCTTTGTGGGTATGGAGCTATTAAAATTTTTAAAATTATTTCTGTTACATTCATTTGTAGTATTTTGTAAAAATGAAACTACTTCTCTAAGTTCTGAAAATCCATAAATGGGTATCGATTCAATCATAGAAGCCTCCTTATAATTTTCAAGTGGAATGAGTACTCCTTTATAATCTTCTTCTACTGCTTGTATAGTCATAGCTAGTATGCCTTTAATAGGATGTAGTTTCCCATCTAATCCAAGTTCTCCCATACACAAATATTTTTCAATATTGGGGTTCGTCACCTGCTCTGAAGCTGCTAAAATTCCAATAGCAATTGGTAAATCAAAAGCAGCACCTGTTTTTCTTAAGTCTGCTGGAGATAAATTAATGACCATTTTTGTTCTAGGCATATGAAAACCGCAAGCTTTAATTGCACTTTCGGTTCTTTCTAGACTTTCTTTGACAGCATTATCGGGCAGTCCCACTATACTATATCCCTGACCCATACTCACATTTACTTCAACCGTAATAGTTATGGCGTCGATACCTAGAATGGCAGCGCCTTTTGTTTTTACAAGCATTTTTTTGCTTGAAACTTAATTAGTTTAATTTATTTTAAAAAGAGTATTAATACTTGGCTTTATGTATATTTTCTAGTAAACTAACAACACCTTCTCTTTCTAAAATTAAATAACCTAATCTGTCTTGGCTAACGCCCTGTTTAAGGTGGTAATGAAAAATTAATTCCTTTTCTTGAATGGTTGTTTCAAAATAACTAAACTGAATATTTGAGAATTTTTTTAAACCTTCACTTATTTCATATAAGTGTGTTGATATAATAAATAAACTACTTCTTAAGTTTTGTACACCATCAATAACAGTAGTACTACATTTCATTGCATCTTGAATATTAGTGCCTTTAAATAATTCATCAATAAGCACAAAATATTTTTTTCCATCAAGAATTTTTTCAATAGTATTTTTGATTCTTTGTACTTCATTAAAAAAATAGCTTTCTCCTTTTACAATATTATCTGCAATAGTGAGATTTGTTATCAATCCATCAAAGTAGCTTAGATGAAGTTTTTGAGCAGGTACACCCATGCCCACATGTGCTAAATATAAAACGATACCAGTGGTTTTAATAAAAGTACTTTTACCAGCCATATTGGCCCCCGTTAAAAAAAGTAAATTCTTTTCTGGATGAAGTGAAAGCTCATTACTTACTGCATTGTTCACTAAGGGATGAATGGCTGCACTTACTTCAAAAACTGGTTGCTCACTTTCCATCCAAGTTGGAAATACAAAATTATATTTGGTAGAAGCTTTTGCCATGCTGAAATAGGCGTCTAGTTCATAAAAATAAACTAGAAGTTGGCGTGTATTATTTTTATAGTGGTATAGAAAAAAATGACATAAGGAAAGTACTTTTTGAGGATGACTTAACTGATTTACCGAGGGTAAATTATTTAATGTAGGGTGCTGCGTATATTTTTTTATTTTTTGAACAAGCTGTTCAATAATAGAATTATTTTTTTTATTTTCAAAGACTACAACCCATTGTTGAAGCTGTTCATAAAATAAAATTAAATGCTCTAAGGAGTAGCGAAGTAAAGAGTAATCGGCCGCGCACATAAATTTATACCAATAGGCAGAGGGCAAGCTTATTTGAGTAGGAATTTTTTTATAGTCAGACTCAAAAAATTTCTCAATGACTAAGCTTGTGCCATTTGTAATTTTCATCGAATCTATAAATTCTATTTCTTCGATGTAATATTTGATGGCATTTTGTCTTTGTTCAATAGAAGCAATACTTTTCAATGGATGTGAAAGATATTCGTCTAATTGAAACTTTCCGCCATTGGTTTTGCAAAAATTAAGATGGGTGATTAAGCCAACAGACTCATCATTATCGAATAGGCCAATATCTTTTAAAGTAATTTTATCAACCAACATAAAAATTACTTTTAGCTTCTTGTAAATTGTAAACGATGTCCTTTTTGTGCTTCGTTAAATTGTCCTTCTTGATATACTTTGTAACCATTTACAAATGTGCTATGAATTTGGTAGGGAAAACTCATTGATTCTAATGGACTCCATCCGCAATGGTATAAAATATTTTCTTTACTCACCGTGTAAGGTGCTTTTTTAACTAGTACTAAGTCGGCGTGATAACCTTCTCTTATAAAGCCACGTTCTTTAATTTGATAACAGGTAGCCACCGCGTGACTCATTTTTTCAACCATTTTTTCCAAACTTAATTTTCCCTCCTCTACATACTTTAACATAAGCATCAAGCCATGTTGAATAAGTGGTAAACCTGCATGTGCATTGGTATAGGGCTCATTTTTCTCAGCCCAGGTATGAGGGGCATGATCGGTGGCAATTACATCTAATTGATTATTCAATAAACCCTCCCACAAAGCATTTTTATTTTCTGGAGCTTTGATGGCTGGATTGCATTTAATTAAATTGCCTAAGGAGGCATAATCATTTGAAGTAAAATGTAAATGATGCACACATACTTCAGCAGTAATTTTTTTATCTGCTAGTGCTCTTAAATTAGAAAATAATTGTAATTCCTTTGCTGTGGTAATGTGTAATATATGCAGTCTAGCATCAAATTTTTTGGCTAACTGAACGGCTTTGAAAGAAGACTCAAAACATACTTCTTCATTTCTTATTATAGGATGATCCGCTGGTTCTAAAATAGGTTTTACCAATTCTAAAGCTGCTTTATTTTTTTTTATGAGGCTTTCTTCTTCACAATGTGTAGCTATTAAAAGTTCAGTACCTCCAAATATTTTTTCAAGTACCAATGGATTATCTACTAATAAGTTGCCTGTAGAAGAGCCCATAAATATTTTTACACCACATACCTCATTCTTCTTCTCATTTGTTTTTAATATTTCTTCAATATTATCTTGAGAGCTACCCATATAGAAAGAGTAATTGGCCAAAGAGTTTTGGGCGCCTATTTGGTATTTATTTTCTAATAATGTTTGCGTAAAAACGGGAGGTAGGGTATTAGGCATTTCCATAAAGCTAGTGACTCCACCTGCCACTGCAGCTTTAGCCTCGCTATAAATTGTGGCTTTATGTGTTAAGCCGGGTTCTCTAAAATGCACCTGATCATCAATAACGCCTGGTAATAAATAATAATTCTCTGCATTGATTTCTGTAATGGCACTTTTAGTTTCAATTTGACTAGCTATTTTTTCAATACGTCCATTTTTGATAAGTATATCTGATGGAAATGTATTTCCCTCATTCACTATTTGAGAGTTTTTTAGTAAATAACTATTCATTATAAATTAATTTTCTATGTGAATGGTAAAATAAATAAAATTACTTGTGATGTCTCTAATGCTTGATAAAAGTGCATCACCTTTATTTAAATTTCTCAATCCATAACTAAATTTAATTTCAGGAGATATGGTCGCATAAGGTAAATAATAACTCACTCCCGCTCCCAATTCAACGCCAAAATCTAGACCTTTTAAAGTATTATCATAGGGTATTCTATTCATACCACTAACACTTTTGCTTGTAATGACAGCTTTGTTTGCGCTAAGTAAATCGTAATCTATTTTGCCACCTACAAAAACATAATGACGCATTAAATTGGTATATCTAAATGCATTGTATCGATCTGATTCTATTTTAAAAGCCAAAGGAATATTTATAATAGCGGAAGACATATTCATTGTATATAAATTTGTATCCCCTTTTGTTTTAAAAGTATAAATATTTTTTGATCCAGCTATAAGTACTGTGGGATTAAATCTTAATAGGGTATGTGTGGTTAGGCGCAAAGTGCCTATTAGTCCAAGATTTAAAGCAGGATTTATTTTAGGATTAATCTCTTGAGTGATAGCAGAGGCAGGATTTATAAATTCTACATTTCTATTAAAGTTATAAAAATTTGAATTCAAACCTATACTCATACCAAGGTAATAAGAAAGGTCGTCGTGAAAAGGCTGATACACCTCGCCTCTTTGTGCCTTAGACACATAAGAGGTAAATAATAAAAATACAATTGTTATAATTTGCTTCCGCAATAAATACTGCATATACCTAAACTTAATTTTTCTTGCGAAACATTTTTAAATCCCGCCCCCTCTAATATAGTTAAAAAAGCGGCACCTTCTGGAAAAGCCATCACACTTTCATTTAAATAAGCATAAGCTTCTTTATTGCCTGAAAAAATTTTACCAATGGCAGGTGTTAACCATTTCATATAAAATGTATAAATAGGTTTGAACCAAAAACTAGTAGGTTGAGAAAATTCTAAAATTACTAATTTGCTTTTGGGGCTTAAGACTCTATAAATTTCTTTCAAGCCTTTATCTAAATTAGCAAAGTTGCGAACACCAAATGCAACCATGGCGCCATCAAAACTAGCTGCTTCATAAGGAATGGAAGTACTGTCTCCTAAATTCAATTGAATAGTATCTTGAAGACCTTTCTGTGCAATTTTAATTCTTCCATACTGCATCATTCCCTCTGAAATATCAATTCCAGTGATATATTTAGGATGAATTTGAGCATGAGCCATGAGGGCCATATCGGCCGTACCCGTGGCAATATCTAGTAAATGTTGAATAGGCTTATCGCTTAGGTAGGCAATTGCTTTTTTGCGCCAAATTTGATCAATACCTAAACTTAAAAATCGATTTAAAAAATCATATCTTTTTGCAATGGAGTCAAACATAGAAGCGACTTGTTCTTTTTTATTTGCCTTGCTTTGGCTATAAGGAACTACTTTATCGTGTGCCAATTGACTCATAGCGCAAAGATATTGAATTTGTAGTGCTTTTTGGTTGCTGTAGTTCTTAACAATTACTTTTATCTTCGCATAACATGAAAGCACGTATTTACAAGTCTACTGGAAGCTGGTATTCGGTTAAATCTGAAGAAGGTGTGTTTTATCAAGCACGTGTGAAAGGCGTGGTTAAGTTAGACAATATCACTTCTACCAATCCTATTGCTGTTGGAGATTGGGTTGCTTATGAGATGGAGGATGAGCAAAGAGGAACAGTTATGATAACTGATATTTTAGATAGAAATAACTATGTGGCCCGACAATCGCCACATAACAAAAGACAAAAACACATTATTGCCTCTAATTTAGATCAATCGATTTTACTGGTTACTTTAAAATCTCCAAAAACCTCACAAGGGTTTATTGATCGATTTTTAATTTCCTGTGAATTATTTCATATACCTGCTATTATAGTATTTAATAAATCTGATATCTATGGACAAAAAGAAATGAATACCTATGAGCAAATGAAAAAAATGTATGTATCCATAGGATACCAAGTTTTCTTAATGAGTGTGGAACAGAAGCAATCATTGGATACTATTCAACAATTATTGAAAAATAAAACTAGCTTACTAAGTGGACATAGTGGTGTAGGGAAATCATCTTTTATAAATTATATATTTCCTGAACTAGATATCAATACACAAGAAGTAAGTGATTGGAGTGGAAAAGGCTTACATACCACTACTTTTGCTCAAATGTATGATTTACCTGAAGGGGGTGCTGTGATAGATACCCCGGGAATGAGAGAATTAGGTTTAGTAAACATAGAGAAAGAAGAGTTGGCGCAGTATTTTCCTGAAATGCGTGCTAAAATGATTCACTGTCAATTCAATAATTGTCAACATATCAACGAGCCGGGTTGTGCAGTAAAACAAGCCGTTGAGAAAGGGGTTATTACTGAAGCTCGTTTTTATAGTTATTTAGACTTATGGCATACTATGCAAGAGCCCATGTATTAAAATTATTTTTTTGCTTCATTATAGTCTTCAAACCAACTAGCGTATTTTACATAATTGTCGGCAATTCTATTTATTTCACCATTAATCATTGCTTCAGAAATTGTTTTTACTTTTTTTGCCGGCACGCCAGCATAAATGCTTCCTTCTTCTACTATCGTACCTTCTAAAACCACTGCACCTGCTGCAATGATAGAATGAGAATGTACTACACATCCATCCATGACAATACTGCCCATTCCTATTAGTACATGATCGTGAATAGTGCATCCATGTACAAGTGCATTATGACCAATAGAGACATTATTGCCAATCGTGGTTGGATGTTTTAAGTAAGTACAATGAATGACAGCCCCATCTTGGATATTGACTTTATTGCCTATTTTAATATAATGTACGTCTGCTCTTATAACAGCATTGAACCAAATGGAACATTCATTTCCCATGTTCACCTCCCCAACGATGGTGGCATTAGGAGCTATAAAACAATTTTTACCAAATTGAGGTTCTTTGCCTTCAATAGTGAGTATGGTTGCCATAAAAATGCGACTTTTGTAATGCAATTTAATAGTTATTATGTCCAGTATTAGTAATAGACAACTCTTTTTTCAGCATTTAGCACAAACCTCTGGTAAACCCATTGGGATTGAAGTTGCTTCTGCCCAAGGAATTTATATTAAGGACATACATGGAAAGACTTGGGTGGATATGATTGCTGGTTTTAGTGTTTGTAATATTGGACATAGTCATCCAGAAGTGCTTAAAGCAATTCAGTTGCAAGTAGAAAAATATATGCATGTTATTGTATACGGGGAATTTATTCAAGCTCCTCAAGTTCAATATGCCCAAGCTTTAACAAAAGTACTTCCTGAAAATTTACAATCGGTTTATTTTACTTCTAGTGGTGCCGAAGCTACTGAAGGTGCTATGAAATTAGCTAAACGTGTTACCAAAAGGTCAAAAATTATTTCTTTTATGGGGGGTTATCATGGGAGTACACAAGGAGCATTAAGTGTAATGGGAGATGAATATTTTAAAAATGCTTACAGGCCTTTATTGCCCGATACCATACAATTAAGATATAATAATTTTGAAGATCTTGAATATATCGATGATGCTGTAGCTGCAATAATTGTAGAGCCGGTGCAAGCTGAGTCGGGTATTACGCCAGCCTCTCCAGAATGGTTAGAGGCTATTGCTCAAAAATGTAAACAACATTGTGTTTTACTTATATTTGATGAAATACAATCTGGTTTTGGTAGAACGGGTTCTTTATTTGCTTTTCAGCAATTCAATATAGTGCCTGATATTTTATTATTAGGAAAAGCTTTAGGAGGAGGACTTCCCTTGGGTGCTTTTATTAGCCATCCTCGAATGATGCATTTACTTTCTGAAAGTCCTGTCTTAGGTCATATTACTACTTTTGGAGGTCATCCAGTTTGCTGTGCTGCTGGCCTCGCTGCTTTTCATGTATTGCATAAAACTGGGTGGATGAATGAAGTTTTTGATAAAGAAAATATGTTAGTACAACATTTTAATCATGCTGCCATTATTCATAAAACTCATAAAGGGTTATGGATGTCACTACAATTTGAGTCGGCAGCCATAGCCAAAAAAATTGCAGCTACTTGTATTGAAAATGGAATTATTACTGATTGGTTTTTATTTGCTGAAGATAAAATTAGAATTGCGCCCCCTTTAAGCATTAGTAAAGATGAACTTATGTCTGCTATTAAACAAATACAATTAAGTATTGATATGGCTATTCATTCTATAGAAAAGAGTTAATTAACAATCGCCCGTTCTGCAAAATTTTCTATAAATAGCTTCGTACTTTGGAATAATATGATGAATGTCAAAAAGCTTTGCTTCTTTTAAAGCATTTTGTTTGAATACTTTTAAGGTAGCTTCATCTTGTAATAATGCAATGGCATTCTTACTCATTCCTGCTGCGTCTCCCACTGGAGAAGTATAACCCGTTTTTCCGTTAATATTAATTTCATTCAATCCACCTGCATCAGAACTAATAACAACTGTGCTTGCTGCCATAGCTTCTAAAGCTGCTAGTCCAAAACTTTCATATTCTGACGGAAGTAAGAATACATCACTTACTGCTAAAATATCTTCCATTTGTTCCTGCTTGCCTAAAAAACGAACATCGGACTCTAAACCATATTGTCTTGTTAAATCTTCTGCCAATGGGCGCTCTGGACCATCACCCACCATTAATAATTTTGAAGGTAGGGATGCATGAATATTTTTAAATATTTCCATGACAGTATCAATACGTTTTATTTTTCTAAAGTTAGAAGCGTGAATGATAATTTTTTCATTATGAGGTGCAATGACCTGTCTGAATGCAGCTACTGGTTTTTTATTATACCTATTTACATCTACAAAATTGTGAATGACTTGAATATCTTTTTTTATATCAAAGTGTTTATACGTCTCTTGTTTTAAATTTTCAGAAACAGCCGTGATACAGTCACTTTCGTTAATGGAAAAAGTAACTACTGGTTCGTATGTTTTGTCTCTTCCCACTAAAGTTATATCGGTTCCGTGTAAGGTAGTAATAACAGGCACAGACCTGCCCGTTTTTTGTTTTACAATTTGTTTTGCGGTATACGCTGCTGAGGCATGAGGAATGGCATAATGTGCATGTATTAAATCTAGGTCATGATTTAAAATAACATCAACCATAGTACTAGCCAAGGCTAATTCATAAGGTGGGTAGTCAAATAAAGGATAAGTGGGGACCCTTACTTCATGATAAAATATATTGGTATGAAAACCATTCAGTCTTACAGGTTGTTGATAGGTAATAAAATGAATTTCGTGGCCTTTTTCTGCCAAAGCTTTGCCCAACTCGGTAGCTAGTACGCCACTTCCACCAAAAGTAGGATAGCAAACAATTCCGATCTTCATTGTAGTGATGATTGAGCATGCAAATAACAACTTATTATTCAATAAAGTTTAATTATATTTAAGAATTATTTGAAAGAAAATTTTTACCCTATGCGTAAACTTATTACATTATTTTTTTGCTTGCCTTTAATGGTTTTTGCACAGACAAATCAGGACAGTGTTACTATTAAAAAATTAGCCGATGAAATAATGACCAACGGTAAGGCTTATGATTTATTAAGAGAACTTACTAAAAAAATTGGCGGTCGTTTAGCAGGCTCACCTCAACAACAAAATGCTGCTGTTTGGGGTAAAAGAAATTTAGAGTCTTTTCATCCAGATAAGGTTTTTTTACAAGCTTGCAAAACACCTAGTTGGCAAAGGGGCGGAAAAGATTTTGCTTCAATTGTAAGTGTTAATGGAAAAGCACAAAATGAACCTTTAGCTGCATTGGCTTTAGGAAATTCATTAAGTAGTAATGGATTAATTGAAGCTGAATTATTGGCCGTTGCTAATTTTGATGAACTTGAAAAAAGAAAAGAGGAAGTAAAAGGAAAAATAGTCTATTACCATAGTGTTTTTAATCCAACAAGAATACAAACTTTTGTAGCCTATGGAGAATCGGGAATTTATCGTGGCACTGGTGCTAGCCGTGCTGCAAAATATGGAGCTGTAGGTGTTATGATTCATTCTCTAAGTACTGCTGAGGATAATGAACCTCATACAGGGGGTATGCGTTATGATGAGTCTTTGCCTAAAATTCCTGCGGTAGCTTTGGGCCCTAAAGATGCAAAAGCGCTTTGGGAAGCAGCTAAAACTTCAAAGATTCGTGTTCAAATGCAAACCTATGGATTCTTTTTGCCTGATGCTGATGAAAATAATGTAGTAGCTGAAATAAAAGGATCACAGTTTCCAGAAGAGATTATTACTATAGGTGGTCATTTAGATAGTTGGGATGTGAATGAAGGAGCACACGATGATGGCGCAGGTATTGTGCAAACTATGGAAGTATTAAGAGCCATAAAAGCAAGTAATTATGTTCCAAAAAGAACCCTACGTTTTGTATTGTTTGCCAATGAAGAGAATGGAGGGAAGGGAGGTGCCAAGTATGCAGAACTAGCAAAGCTAAATAATGAAAAACACATATTTGCTTTAGAAAGTGATGAAGGAGGCTTTACTCCAAGATCCATTGGCATTACTTGTTCTTTAGAGCAATTCAAGAAATTTCAAAGCTGGTCTTCTTTATTAAAACCCTATGGTACAGAAGTTATTGCTGGAGGAGGAGGTGCCGATATTGGACCTTTAAAATCAGTGGTAAAAGAAGTGGTTTTAGCTGGTCTTGTACCTGATAGTCAAAGATATTTTGATTTACATCATGCAAAAACTGATGTATTTGAAAATGTAAATAAACGTGAATTACTTTTGGGTGCTACCAATATGGCTGCGATTATTTATTTGGTAGATCAATATGGTGTGTATCCTTAATATAATTGGTTCAAAGTAAATTCAAAAGAGTGAATGAAAGTTTATCGACTTAAATTCATAGACCTTTCTTTGTATAAATTTCTAAAGTAGGGGTCGCGTAAATCTTTAATAAAACGAATTGCCTCACCAGTGCTTTTCATTTCAGGGCCTAATTCTTTATTGACACCAGGAAATTTTTCAAAACTAAAAACTGGCTCTTTGATAGCATAGCCTTCTAATTTTTTATCCATGGTAAATTCTGACAACTTTTTCACACCCAACATTACTTTCGTGGCAATATTTAAATAAGGAATTTGATAGGCTTTTGCAATAAATGGAGTAGTTCTGGAAGCTCTAGGATTTGCTTCTATGACATACACTTTTCCATCTTTAATAGCAAATTGAATATTTATAAGTCCTCTAATATTTAAGGCTCTTGCAATTTTTTCGCTATAGAATTCCATGGTTTCAACAATCAATGGAGTAAGATTAAAGGCTGGCAATACCGCATTACTGTCTCCACTATGTATACCGGCGGGTTCAATATGTTCCATCACACCCATGATGTGAAAAGTTTCACCATCAAAAATGGCATCTACTTCAGCTTCTTGGCAACGATCTAAAAAATGGTCAATTAAAATTTTATTACTAGGAATATGTTTCAAGATACTTACAACGGCTGTTTCAACCTCATCATCATTAATGACTATGCGCATTCTTTGTCCTCCAATAACATAACTAGGTCTTACCAGAACTGGATAACCAACTTTGTTGGCAACTTCAATAGCTTCTTCAGCAGTATACGCTGTTCCGTAATCGGGGTAAGGAATTTTTAATTCTTTTAATAAATCACTGAAGCGACCTCTGTCTTCTGCAATGTCTAAACTATCAAATGAAGTACCTATGATTTTTATACCTCTTTCGTTTAATCGTTTCGCTAACTTTAATGCAGTTTGACCACCTAGTTGAACAATGACACCTTCAGGTTTTTCTAGTTCAATAATTTCCCAAAGATGTTCCCAGAATACAGGTTCGAAATATAACTTATCTGCCATATCAAAATCGGTGGAAACTGTTTCTGGGTTACAGTTGACCATGATGGCTTCATATCCAGACTCCTTCACTGCTAATAATCCATGAACACAACAATAATCAAATTCAATACCTTGTCCAATTCTATTGGGGCCACTACCTAAAACAATAATTTTTTTCTTTTTCGTGGAGATAGATTCATTCGAATGCAGCGTCTTGTTCATAGGTGTTAAATTGGGCAAAAATACATCAGCTAAACCATTTCTACGAATTTTTATCCTAGGGTTTTCCAACAGTTTTTACCTTACTAAGCATAGTTCTTCCCAACGGGTGGTATAACGTTTGCTTCGCTTTTCGCTACGCATTTTCCAATTTTTTTGGGTACCACTAGTGCCAAACTTTACAATATCGTTACGGTAAGCGGCATTCATATTATCTATAACATTCATTAGTTTCTTACGTCTATGATTGACAGGTTCCACAAATAGATTGGTTTGAAGGCTATTGTCGGGTACAAAATTGCTTAAGATAACACCTGCCTTTTTATAAATTTCTCCCTTTTCAAATAAACTTTTACCTAGGGTCACTACTGCTTTGATGATATCGGGACTTAGTTGGCTAGGATTGTCTAGTAGGGTGAAGCCACTTACTTGTTGACCCCTATAGTAGTAAGTCTTGTCTAAACGAATTGGTGCTTTTTTGAGTAAGAAAACACTTACACCACAAGCTGCGCTATGTTGTCTTCTTAATTTTTCGGCAGCGCGCGTGGCATAAGTGGCAAGGGCTTCTTCTATTTCTTGCCAATCGCTTACTTCTCTTCCGAACATACGCGTAGTGGCAATCATTTTTTTTTCATTACGAGGAGCTTGCATGCCATGCGTTTTATATCCTTTTAATTCTCTTATTAATTTAACACCTGTGATGCCACCTAAAAAACGCTTGCCCCAACTAAGGTCTTTGATACTAAGTGCGAAAGCGGTATGAATACCGTAGATTTTTAATTTTTCACTATAGCTAAAACCAATACCCCAGATATCTTCCACGGGTGTTTCTTGTAAAGCTTTTTGTATTTTTTGTGTAGTATTTAAAATAACAATACAACCTGTTTTTATTTTGTTTTTTTTTGCTAATCGATTAGCAACCTTACTTAATACTTTATTAGGTCCTACGCCAATAGACACAGAAATGCCTGTCCAATTTTCAATGGTAGTTTTAATTTTGGTACAAAAATTTTCTAACGCATCTTGTGGTATATGTGCTAGATCTAAAAAAGCTTCATCCACGGAATACACTTCTACACAGCCCGGTGGTACTAGCTGTCGCAGGGTTTCCATGACACGCCAACTAAGGTCTCCGTATAAGTGATAATTAGAAGAAAAAGCGTGTACCTTGTTTTTTTCAATAATTTCTTTTGCTTGAAAATAGGGAACAGCCATAGCAATACCTAACTGCTTTGCTTCATCAGAACGCGATACAATGCAACCATCGTTATTGCTTAATACAACAATAGGGGCTTGTTTGAGTTGAGGCTGAAAAAGCCTTTCGCAAGAACAATAAAAACTATTACAATCTACAATGGCTTGCATTTATAAACTATGTATAACATAACTCACTATCCCCCAAGTGCTATATTGTTCTAGTTGAGCTACTTGAATAATACCATATCTTTTATTTTCAGGCACTAGGCTAATACTATGTTCTTGTATTTGTAATCGGCGCACTAAAAATTCTCCATTCAAAACAGCCACCACTACTTTGCCTGAGCTCGCAGGTAAACTTCTGTCTACAATTAAAATATCGCCTATATGAATGCCGGCACCTAACATAGCATCACTGTTAACGCGAAAGAAAAAAGTAGCAGGCTTGTTGCGAATAAGTTGCTCGTTCAGGTCAATACCTCTTTCCATAAAATCGTCAGAGGCAGCTCCAAAACCAGTAGCATTGGCCTGTATAATTTGACCCGATTGATAATTCTTATTAATTTGTTGGGTAGCTA
>CAZWTV010000013.1:3068-26207 GCA_964637225.1 uncultured Sediminibacterium sp. | reverse complement strand
GTACTATATAAATTTTTTTATACATGCTTTATTTTAATAAAAGAACCGGTCCTTGAAAATGTTCTTGCAAATTATTTTTATTAATAATATCTGCAACCCAATAATAAACATCTGAATCTAACATAACCCCTGCATACCTCCCATCCCAAGCCCCATCTTTATCACTAAAAATAAGTTTTCCTGTTTTTGTAAAAATTTTAAAACTAATGATACTTTTTACATATCCATTTTCGATAATTTTAAAACTATCATTATGCCCATCGTTATTGGGTGTGAAGGCGTTAGGCATTTGGAAGACAGGAGAGCTAAGAACTTTTGCATTTACCACCACTATAATTGGCAATGAATTTATACTCGTACATCCATTTAAACTAACTGAAGCATAATAAGTTCCTGAATTTGCAAGTGATACACTAGTAATGCTAGGATTTTGCTGATTAGAAGTAAAACCATTTGGGCCAGACCATGCATAAGTTACTCCAGCAACATTTGAAGCAGTTAAGTTTAACGTTTTATCTTCTTCAATTGGACTATTACTTGATATAATAGGTGCTGCTGGTGTTGGATTCACCACCACAATAACTGGACTGGCAACTGGACTCTCACATCCATTAAATTTAATTTTTAAACTATAATTACCTGCATTGGCTAAACTTACATTATAAATTGAAGGATTTACACTTGAACTAGTAAAACCATTTACTCCTTCCCAATAATATATAGCACCAGATATATTTGAAGTTTTCAAGGTTAAGACTGCTCCTTCACACACAGGACTATTACTTGATATAGTGGGCGTGGGGGGTAATGCTTTAATATTAATATTAATTGCAGCTCTTGGACTTTCACATCCATTAGTGGAATTAGTTTGACTAACATAATAAGTGAAACTACCTACAATATTTGTTAATGGTATTGGAGCAGTTGCTGCACTACTACCTCCACTAGCATCAGTACCATACCAACCTAAATTATGATTGGCTAAATTAGTTGCTGTTAGAGGGCTAGCTGTTTCGTTAAAACAATAGTCTTTATCTGTAACAATGGGCGCACTAGGTAAAGAATTTACTGTTACTGTATACGATCCTGTATTCACACAACCATTAGCATCTGTCCCCGTAACCGTATATGCCATAGTATTAGCAGGTGTAAAATTTGTATTATTTGTTATACCATTATTCCAAACATATGTTGAAGCCCCAGATCCTGTTAACTTTATTGACGCTCCAGCACAAATAATTCCATCATTGTTCGTTGTCCCTGAACTCTCTACACTAGCAGCACTTACACTGGGTAAAGAATTAATTGTGACAATTGTTGGAGTAGAAGTTTCAACACAGCCAATTGAATTAGTGGCAGTTACACTATAGGATCCTGCATTGGTAACATTTATTGATGCACTATTTTGCCCTGTTTGCCAAGTATAGGTATAAGTACCTGAAGGAATTGAATTTGCTGTCAATGTAATATTACCACCCTGACAAAAAGAAGTCGCGCCAGAGGATGATATAGTTGGTTTTGTAGGCATTGAAAAAGTTACTTGATCAGAACCTGATGAAGATCCATAAGTTACAGTTGCAGAATAAGTAGAAGTGTAACCAGGTGAGGTTGCAATTGGATTTACTATTATATGATTACCTACTTCTCCGGTGGACCAAGTAACGGTAGTATTTAAATTATCAATATCAATAAACTTAATTCCGTCTATACTTGCAACAAATAATCTATTTCCAATAATTTCCATTCGATTAGATGAGTCTCCATAGTTTCCATTTGGAGCACCACCTGGTCCATAATTAAAATTTCCAGCGGTAGGAAATGTTAATTTATCTAACTGTGTAAAATTAACTCCATTATCTTTGGAATAGTAAACTTGACCCTTAGTAATAAACATAATATTTTTTGTAAATAAAATATCTTCAGGATAGGAAACGCCACTATTAGGAAAACTCAATGAATTTATTAAAGAAAAACTTCCACCCTGATTATTACTAACATACAATGGATTGGTACCCCCTTCAGTTAAAAATATTTTACCTATACTATCAGCTCTTATTAATTGAACACCATATAAACTAGAAATTTTAGACCAAGTAGCACCTGCATCAGATGATTTATATAATACTTTTCCATCGTATCCATTTCCACCAGAATAAATATTATTATAGATATCTTTAGTTACAGTGTTTGGATCAAAATTGATAACTTTTTGTTGCCAATTAATTAAATCACCATTGGAGGACCAAATTCCTCTGTTACTTCCCTTAACAGTTAAAACTGAATAATTTGATCCAAATAAGATATCCATAGGGCCACATCCACCTCCAAAATCTTGCACTTGTACCCATGTAGCACCTTCATCCACAGATTTATAAATCCCATTATTATTCGTTGATGCATATATTACATTATTTTGATCCACCCCTAATGCCATAAAATTATTATCTCCAAAACTTGGAAAACCTGTCATTTGATTCCAAGTTTCCCCCCGATCTATACTTTTATATATTTTTTGATTATTTAAAGAGGGTAAAGCATATAAATTTCCATTTAGATCTTTTTTAATATTGTAAAATTCTATACCTGATTTTTTTGTCTGCCAGCTCTTATATTTGGAAAAAGTACTATCTATATATAATGTTTGAGTAGTGTTATTGCAAATACTTGCATCATTATTTATGATATCTATTTTAAGTAGCCTAATATCAATAGATGTATTACAAGTTGTTGTCTGATCTGAAACTTTTAATTGATAAGTAGTAGTTGAGTTTGGACTAACAGCTATGTTTTGTGAGGTGCTTGAGTTAGACCATAGATAAGATAATTCTTGATAAGGAGTATATGTTATATTATCATACCTACTTATATCATAGGCTCCAACTCTAATAGCTCCTCTTGGATTCGAGATAGAAGAAGGCAATGTTCCATCATAAATAGATGTGTTATCCAACCAAATTTTTAAACTAGTGGGAGTAATGTATACTTTAATTTTGTACCATGTATTATTATTCACAGGACTTGTATTTGATCCAGCAATCTTTATCCCTTTAAAATAAACATCCCAACCAGGATTATCTGTACCACTAGGCCTAGTTCCAATATTTAATACCCTATTCAGCCAAGAACCAGATTGTTCCATTACTCCGAAACTTTGATCTGCAACCCCAGAAGCACTATATGCATCCACTTCATAAGTTCCATAACCAAAATCTTCTCTTATGGTTTTCATCTCAGCATCGCTACAGCAATTATTTGCTCGAAATAATTCAACTCCATTTCCTGTTTGACCATAAGAGGTAATTGTTATTGTGCCACTATTAGTGGTTAGTGTTGAAAAATCATTTAAAGCATTTACATTAGAAAAATTGTAAAGCACAGTTCTGTTAGCACTATTTAAAATCCCACGAGCATTGAGATTAACTGTGGCTCCAGATAAAATTGTAGTATCACTATTAAATAATCTAGGATCTATAATACTTAAGAAGGTACTATCTATACTTGAGCAGGATGATGAGTTTGTAACAGTCACAAAATAATTTTGACTTACATCTGTACTAATAAACCTTGAAGTAGCTCCATTATTCCAAGAATAGCTTGAATATCCTGCACCTGCATCTAAAATTGTTTTAGTTCCACACACCTTTGTTGTATCTGATAAACTATTAATGACTGGTAATGAATTTACAATGGCAGAAATAACTGTAGAAGAGGGGCTTGTACAACCATTGACAGTTACAGAAGCAGTATAATTTCCACTTGCTGCAGTTGTAGCAGATGATATTGTTGGATTTTGTAAAGAAGAACTGAAACCATTTACACCAGACCATGAAAAAGTTCCTCCTGCAACATTTGACGTATTAAATGTTAAATTATCCCCTGCACAAATTGGGGCATTACTTGTAATAGTTGGAGCATTTGGAATAGCATATACATTTGTAGATATTGCAGCAGAAGACGAACTTGTACATCCATTTACTGTAACAGTTGCAGTATAATTACCACTTGCTACAGTTGTAGCAGATGATATTATAGGATTTTGTAGAGAAGAGCTGAAACCATTTACACCAGACCATGAAAAAGTTCCTCCTGCAACATTTGTAGCACTAAACAACAAATTACTGCCAGCACAAATTGGGGTATTACTTGAAATTATTGGACTTGATGGTTTACTTCTCACTTCAACCTGATAAATACTTGAAGTATATGTTGGAGAAGTATTTACCTCAGCATAATAATAAATAGTTCCTACATTATAAAATGTTAGTTGAGAAGTATTATTTGCAGAAACAGTATTTGAAAAAATTAAATTATAGGTTCCTGCTTGCCCAGTACTTGATGAATAAACATAAAAAATTAAACTATTTAAAGTATTATTGATACAATCAAAACTAACTGAAGAGCAATTATAATTGATAGGTGTAGAACTAACACTATACGAATTTGTTGAAAGTATAAAACTCTGCCCCACCCCTTTCACAGTAAGAAGCAACACCCCCAAAATAATATAGAGTATGTTTATTTTCAATATATATGAATTAACCTATCTAAAATATCAACGAAAAAGCCCTCCAAGATTGCTCGGGGGGCTAGACAATATACTAAGATTTTTTTTAATAATTAGCTTATACCATTCACTATCAAATCTTTATTCACTTTTTGAATAAGTCCTTGTAAAACCTTTCCTGGTCCCGCTTCTGTAAATTGAGTAGCGCCATCGGCAACCATTGTTTGAACGGTTTGTGTCCACTTCACCGCTCCAGTTAATTGAGCAATTAAGTTTTGCTTTATTTCTGTTGGGTTGGTGATTGCTGTAGCAACTACATTTTGATAGACTGGACAAATAGGGGTATTGAAATGAGTGGCTTCTATTGCTTTTGCTAATTCCATTTTTGCAGGGTCCATAAATGGTGAATGAAATGCACCTCCAACTGGTAATACTAAAGCACGTTTTGCACCAGCAGCTTTCATTTGCTCACATGCAATTTCAATACCTTTAATACTTCCTGATATAACTAATTGTCCTGGGCAATTATAATTAGCTGGCACCACTACTTCTCCTGTTTCTTTTTGCACTTGCGCACAAACTTCCTCCACCTTTTCATCTGCCAGTGCTAACACAGCAGCCATTGTGGATGCCTGTATTTCACAGGCTGCTTGCATTGCTTTGGCACGAACACTAACTAATTGTAAGGCATCTTCGAAACTTAAAGTTTTATTTGCCACTAAGGCACTAAACTCTCCTAAACTATGTCCTGCCACCATATCAGGCAATACTTCATTTTCTGTGGGACTGGTTAAATACGCAATTACAGAATGAATAAAAATGGCTGGTTGAGTTACCTTAGTTTGCTTAAGTTGCTCCTCGGTTCCACTAAACATTATTTCACTAATTGGGAAGCCCAAAATTTCATTGGCTTTTTCAAACATTTGTTTTGCAGTAGCATTACTCTCATATAAATTTTTTCCCATTCCCACAAACTGACTTCCTTGGCCTGGGAATACATATGCATGTTTTGACATCTCAATTGTTTTAACATAAATATATAAAAAAATGGCGAAGTAAAATTCGCCATTAAAATCAAACTACTAACCGAACCTGAACCAACTATTCTTTAGTATCTATATATTTTAGAAATTCCATTTTTCTTTTTTCATCTTGAAATTTTCCACCAAAAAAAGTAGTAATAGTGCTTGAGCTATCATCTTTCACTCCCCTACTTGATACACATAAATGCTTTGCATCCATCATTACGGCTACATCCTGTGTTTGTAAAACTGTTTGTAATGCTTTTCCTACTTGCATCGTTAAACGTTCTTGTACTTGAGGGCGTTTGGCATAATATTCCACAAGTCGGTTTAGTTTACTTAACCCAATAACTTTTCCGCTACTTATATAAGCTACGTGCGCTTTTCCAAAAAAAGGAACAAAATGGTGCTCGCAATTGGTGTAAAAATTAATATTCTTTTCAACTAACATTTCATTGTATTGAAATTTGTTTTCAAACAAAGTCATGCTAGGCATGTTGGCAGGATTTAATCCTTGAAAAAGTTCTTTCACATACATTTTTGCAACACGAAGTGGAGTACCTTTTAAACTATCATCTCGTAGATCTAATCCTAAAATTTCCATGATGGCTTTAAAATGTGGCGTAATAGCAGCAATTTTCTGTTCATCAGAAATATCAAAGGCGTCTGCTCTTAGTGGGGTTTCCACTGAACTCGCTTTATGCTCGTCACCCATTTCTTCAATTAATAAATTACTTAAGTCGATATGCTCTTCATTAAGCAGGGTAGTCGACAAAGTTTCTTTCTGTTTCATACAACCTAATTTTTAATTCTAAATTATTATGGATACGAGGTCTTATTAAATTATAAATAACTATAGCGATATTTTCGGCTGTAGGATTTAAGTTTTTAAATGCGTCTGTATCTAAGTTTAAATTTTTATGATCAAATCTTGAAATTATCTCTTCTTGAACAATAGCACTAAGTTCTTTGGTATTAATCACAAAACCAGTGGTGGCATCGGGAATTCCATTGACTTGTACAATGAGTTCGTAGTTATGCCCATGATAATTGGGATTAGAACAAGCTCCAAAAACTTCCTTGTTTCTCTGCTCAGTCCAATGGGTGCAGAACAAACGGTGAGCAGCATTAAAATGCTCTTTTCTAAAAACTGCTACTTTTTGTTCCATGCTACTATTTAAGTTACTGAAGTTATATTAATTATAACATGGTTAAATTAATTTTGTTTAATCTTTTAATTAAAAAAGTTAAACGTTTAAGAAAAATACCCGTTTTCGATAATTCTTTTAAACAAAAATTTGGGCTTAGTTACCAAAATACTCAACATATATGCGCGGGGTCTCATACAATTTAATGGAGTGTAATTTAATTTGAGATGGAATATGTGGCTCTAATTGTTTCCAAATAGCTACTACTAAATTTTCTGTGCTACACATTTGACCTTGTATAAAGGGAACATCCATATTTAAATTTTTATGATCTAATTCATCAATGACATATTTTTTTATAAGAATACTTAATTTTTTGACATCAAATAAGAATCCAGTCTGTGCATCTGGTTCTCCTTTTACAGTCACTAATAACTCATAATTATGCCCATGCCAATTTTCATTCGCACAAGCCCCAAAGACTTCTTCATTTTTCTCCTTGCTCCAATTTGGATTATACAATTTATGAGCAGCATTAAAATGCTCTACCCTCGTTAAATACACCATAGCAACAATATTTTTGCAAAGATATAAATTTGATATCCAAGTTAACCATTTTTCAAAAGGCTTTCCCGACCTTTGTAAAATGAAAGTAATTATAACTGCGGCTACCAGTGGAGAATGGATGCCTGCCTATCAAAAAATAAACCCCCAATATACTTCCAAGAATAAAAAATTTTCGGTGGGCTTTCATGAATCTGGCGTTGGTATATTAGCCAGCAGTATTTCTTTAATGAAAATGTTTGTATCAGAAACTCCTTCGCTCATTGTGCAAGTGGGCATATGTGGAAGTTTAGATAAAAATATAAAGTTAACAAAGGTATTTGCGGTTAAAGATGATTTTGTTGGTGATTTGGGTGTAACAGAAAATAAAGCATGGAAAGATATATTTGATTTGAAATTTGAAAAACCCAACAATTTACCTTTTGAAAAAAAATCATTACCCAACCCTTGGTTATCCCAATACAATATTTTAAATCTTCCTACTAAAAAAGCAGTAACTGTAAATACAATTAGTACTGAAAAAAATAAAATTGAACTATATAAGCAAAAATATAAAGCTTCTTTAGAATCAATGGAGGGAGCTGCATTGCATTATATGTGTCGAGATTTAAATATTCCTTTTATACAAATACGTGCAGTTTCTAATTATGTCGGGGAAAGAAATAAAGCTAAATGGAAAATGAAAGAGTCACTCTTTCATTTAAATGATTGTTTGTTACAATATATTGATACTCTTTATAAAATGTATCACCATGTATAAGTTTGAAATAGGTCTTTCTACTTGTCCTAACGATACTTTTATTTTTGATGCTTTAATAAATCATAAAATAGATACAAAGGGTTATTCATTTAAAGTTCATTTAGAAGATGTACAAACTTTAAATGAATGGGCCATGGAGGGCAAATTAGCTTTTTCAAAAATTAGTTACGGTGTATGGCCCTTAGTAAAGAATAATTATAGTTTATTAAATAGTGGAGGCGCCTTAGGAAAAGGGGTAGGCCCTTTATTAATTTATAAAGAAGATAAAAATAAAGTAGGTGCTAAACCCAATATTGAAACTATGCGCGTGGCAATTCCTGGAATGAACACCACGGCACATTTATTATTTAGCTTGGCTTTTCCAAATGTCACTCAAAAAAAATTTTTAGTTTTCAATGAAATTGAAGAAGCTATTCTTACAGGTAAAGTAGATGCAGGCGTGATAATTCATGAAAACCGATTTACCTATGCTTCAAAAGGCTTAAGTAAATGGATGGACTTAGGAACTTATTTTGAGCAAACGTACAATGCCCCTATTCCACTGGGAGGAATTATTGCAAGAAATGATATTGACGCTAGTATTGTAAAAGACATAGATGCTCTTATTAAAGAAAGCATACAGTTCGCTTTTAAAAATAGTTATGACATCTTACCTCCTTATATAAAAATGCACTCACAGGAAATGTCTGAAACAGTAATGCGCCAACACATAAACTTATATGTAAACGATTTTACTATTGATATGGGAGATACTGGCAAAAGAGCAATTGCACTATTAGAAAAAACTTATTCAAGTATTGTTAAATAGTTGCTTTACTAATTTTTTAATTAACTACTTTACTTTTTTCATATACTTAATTCCTACTCTTTCAAAGCTTTTGCATAAGCCGCAAGCACACGCTCACGCGCTACTTCATGAACTACAATAGGTTGTGGGTATTCTAGACTATCGAACTCTGGCACCCATTTTCTAATATATTTTAAATCTTTGTCAAATTTTTCAGTTTGTAATCGCGGATTAAATACTCTAAAATAGGGAGCTGCATCACAGCCACTTCCACTTGCCCATTGCCAACCACCATTATTAGCCGCTAAATCAAAATCAAGTAACTTTTGAGCAAAATACGCTTCTCCCCAACGCCAATCTATTAACAAATGCTTGGTTAAAAAACTTGCTACAATCATACGAACTCTATTGTGCATAAAACCTGTTGTATTTAATTCCCTCATGCCAGCATCCACAATGGGATATCCGGTTTTACCTTCACACCAAGCTTCAAACTCTTTCTCATTATTGCGCCATTCAATAAAATCATATTTAGGTTTAAAGGATTTTCCTTCTGCAATATGTGGGAAATGCCATAAAATCATATGATAAAAATCGCGCCAAATTAATTCATTAAAAAAAGTAGCATTTAAACTTTGCGTTTCCAATGCCAATGTTCTTACGGATATGGTACCAAAACGTAAATGAACACTAAGACGAGTAGTAGCATTTAAAGCAGGAAAGTCTCTTTGTATATTATATTTTTTTACCAGGCTGGTGTCATATTGCATAGCTGGTATAATCAAATCTGTCTTTTCAAAGCCAATTTCTTTCAAGCTTGGCAATGCGAAGGGCTTGGTATCTAAAAAATAGTCAAGTAATTTTTCTGAAGGAAATTTCTTTGGAATTTTTTGAGACCAAACCGTTTTCCATTTGTTGGAATAAGGTGTAAAAACAGTATAAGGTTTTCCATCGTCTTTGATGACTTCCTCTTTTTCAAAAATAACTTGATCTTTAAAATGATAATAAATAGCCCCTCTTTTTTTAGCAAGAGCTTCTATGGAAGCGTCTCTTGCATTGGCTTTGGGTCCATAATCATGATTGGTGTATATAGCAGTTACATTAAATTCAGAAAATAATAATTCAAAAACTTCCAAAGGAGTGCCATATTTTACCCAAAGAGATTTTCCTTTTTCTTTTAATTCTTTTTGTAAACGAGTAAGGGTTTGATGAATAAAATCTACCCTTCTATCGGCTTTATCTTGGGACTGCACTAAAATTGTTTTATCAAAAATAAAAATTGGTAGCACCTGATGCCCTTCTAATTTAGCTTGATATAATGCATGATATAATCCCGCATTATCTTGCCATCTTAAATCTCTTCTAAACCAAAAAACCGAGATTGCCTTTTTCATATTTAGATTAACAATTTAAAACTTAAATAGTTGGCTTTTATCTATAATTTTACATATGCAAATAAGTAAAATTATAGATGCCCTAGAAAATTGGGCACCCCTTGATTGGCAAGAATCATATGACAATGCTGGACTTATTTTAGGCAACCCAGCTTCGGATTGTACTGGAGTTTTATGCTCCTTAGATTGTACAGAAGAGGTAGTAAATGAAGCCATTTCAAAACATTGTAACCTAATTGTAAGTCACCACCCTATTATTTTTAAAGGTGTGAAACAATTAAGCAATGATCATTTTGTATCAAGAGTACTCGTTAAAGCCATCCAAAATAATATTGCCCTTTATGCTATTCATACCAATTTAGACAACCTATTAGACGGCGTTAATAAAACTTTAGCTGACAGGTTACATTTAGAAAATAGGAGAATTTTAACACCTAAACCAGGCTTTAAAGACGAAAAAGGCAGAGAAATTGGCGCTGGTTTGGTGGGCGAACTTCCTATAGAAACCGATGAGATAGAATTTTTACATGGGGTAAAACAAAAACTAAATCTACCCTTAATTAAATACAGTCATTTTACAAAAAAGACATTGAAAACCATAGCTTTATGTGGAGGATCGGGAAGTTTTCTAATCAATGATGCTAAGCTTCAAAATATAGACTGTCTTATTACCAGTGACCTAAAATACCATGACTATTTTGAGGCAGATGGCAAAATTTTACTACTTGACATAGGCCATGGTCAGAGCGAACAGTGGGTAGCTTCGCTAATTGTTGCAAATTTAAAGCTGAAATTCCCTAACTTTGCCGTCCTCGAATCCTTGGTAAGCACTGAACCTGTGCACTACCTTAAAGATTGAGGTTCACTTATTTAAGGTATCCAAAAAAATTGTAAATATGGCATCAGTCAAAGACTTTTCAGTGGAAGAAAAATTAGTTAATCTTTATAAACTTCAAACAGTCGATAGCAGTATCGATCAAATTGAAATTCTTCGTGGTGAATTACCTATGGAGGTAAAAGATTTAGAAGACGAAGTTCAAGGTTTGCAAAACAGACAAACAAGAATAGAGGAAGAAATTAATGGTATCACAGAATTAATAGAGGAGAAAAAAGCAGCTATCAAAGCAAGTGAAGAATTAATTGCCAAATATGAAAAACAAAGCGATAATGTAAAAAACAATCGTGAGTTTGAAGCTATTAACAAAGAATTAGAAATGCAGGGTTTGGAAATTAAATTAAGCGAAAAACATATTCGTGATGCCAATGAAGAGTTAGCAGAAAAAATTAAAATGTTAGATGCCGCAAAAAAAACAATTGCATCTAAAGAAGGCGTACTTACTCACAAGAAAAGCGAATTAGAAAAAATTATTGCAGATACTGAAATTGAAGAGAAAGATTTAAGGAAAAAAAGTGAAGAAGCCCGCGCTCACATTGATGAACGTTTGTTATACAGTTATGATCGTATCAGAAATAGCTACCACAATGGTCTAGCGGTTGTAACAGTTGAAAGAGACGCCTGTGGAGGTTGTTTTAATTCAATTCCACCTCAACGTCAAAGCGAGATTCGTTTGCACAAAAAAATTATTGTTTGTGAAAACTGCGGTCGTATTTTAGTTGAAGAAGATGTTACTAAAGAGTCAAAAAAGAAATAGATTTTAAATAGTATCAAAAAATTACTCAGAAAGGGTGGCCTAACAGCTACCCTTTCTTTATTTTTACGCTATGAGAAAGTGGCTTATTTTAATAGGAGTTCATTTATGTATGAGCATTCATCTTTCTGCTCAATTACAATATAATTGGAACGACAAATCGCAACAAATTTATGATGCCATTACCTCTCTCAAAATTCCAGAAGCAAGAAAATGGATTGAGCTAGAGAAAAAAAATAATCCACAGAATTTAATAAACAATTTATTAGAGAGCTACGCAGATTTCTATCAATTATTTTTTAATGAAAATATCAATGACTACAACAAACTCAATCCTCAATTTGAGATAAGATTATCTCTTTTTGAAAAAGGTCCCCAGCAATCTCCTTATTATTTATATTGTATGGGAGTTAGCCATTTACATAAATCTTTGGTGGCTATTCGATTTGATAAAAATATTGAAGCTGCTATAGACTTTAGAAAAGCGTATCTAAGCTTTAAAGAAAATAAAAAAGCATTTCCAAATTTCACTCAAGGTGATGTGTATTTTGGCTTAATGACTTCCATGATTGGTACCATACCTAAAGGGTATCAATGGATGGCCAATGTTTTAGGTATGAGTGGAAAAATTGTAGAGGGAAATGCACTTGTATTAAAATATCTAAACAGTAAAGATGAGTACAGTGCCAGAGCTAGAAATGAAGCCTTATTCGTATACCCTTATTTACTCATGAATTTTGAAGGCAATCAAGAAAAAGCTTTCAATTATATACAGTCCCATTACTATGATTTTAAAAAAAATCATTTACAAGCTTATATGGCTGTGAATTTATATTTAAATCATCAACAAGCTGGAAAAGCCTTAAATATTGTACAAGAAATGGATGTGAGCGAAGGGTATTTATCCCTTCCTTTTTGGCAATATGAAATGGGGTATGCTTATATTAATGAATTAAGGTTAGAAAAAGCACAAAAAGCTTTTACAGAATTTGTTTCCACTTTCAAAGGGAAATTTTATGTCAAAGATGCTTATGAAAGACTCAGCTGGATTGCTTACTTAGAAGGTGATTTGAAAAAAGCTACCGCATATAGAAATAATGTTTTAGCTGCTGGTAATCAAATCACAGATGCCGACAAATTAGCTTATCAAAATGCTAAAAAAGGAAGCTGGCCCCACCCAATTTTATTAAAAGCAAGGTTATTGAGTGATGGTGGGTATCAATCTCAAGCCTTGGCCGTTCTTGCGGGCAAAACTTCAAACGATTTTACAACTGATGCAGATAAAACAGAATTTGCCTACCGCCTGGGTCGAATTTACGATTTAATGAAAGATGATGAAAATGCGATTAGATACTATACATCGGCAATTGAAAAAGGAGAAAACCTTCCTGAGTACTACGCTGCAAGAGCAGCTCTTCAAATGGGTTTAATTTATGAACAAAAAAGAAATTTTACGAAAGCTATAGAATATTTTAACTATTGTATAGAAATGAAATCACATGCATTTAAAAACTCCTTGGACCAAAAAGCAAAATCTGGTATACAACGTTGTCTAAGGAAGTAAGTACTTCCATAACTAAATTTGTGCAGCATTTTTGAGTAATGTAAATTGCAGCATACGATGTTGACTAAATTAGAAATACAAAATTATATTTTAATAGATCATTTGAGCATTGATCTATCGGAACATTTTACTGTAATCACAGGAGAGACAGGGGCAGGAAAAAGTATTATCATGGGGGCTTTAGGCTTGATATTAGGAGACCGAGCCGATAGTACTGTATGTAGAGATGCTTCTAAAAAATGTTTTATTGAAGGAATTTTTAAATTAACCCATAGCCCTCTATTCAATACTATCTTTCAAGAAAATGACATTGAAGCTAGTGATGAATTAGTCATAAGAAGAGAAATTAGTGTTCAAGGAAAATCTAGAGCCTTCATTAATGATTCCCCTGTTACCCTTACTACTTTGAGAGAAGTTACTTCCCAACTAGTAGATTTACATCAGCAGTTCGATACTTTAAGCTTAGGCGATACCGATTTTCAACGCACTGTTATAGATGCATTAGCTTCAAATCAAAAAGAGTTAGCTACCTACCAAAAAGTGTTTACTCATTGGAAAGAAAATGAAAAAAAATTAGAAAGTTTAATTGCACAAAAACAAGAGTTTGAAAAAACTTTAAGTTATAAACAGCATTTATATGATGAGTTATCTGATATCCAGTTACAAGAAAATGAATTGGAAAATTTAGAACAGGAATTAAAGTTTTTAGAAAATATAGTAAATATCAAATCTCTATTAACTGCTTCGATTCAATTACTAGAAAATTCAGATAACCCCTTGGTACAGCAGCTTAAACAATTGGGAAATAATTTAGAAACTATTGTTAAATGGCAACCTAATTTTGCCCACATAGTAAATAGATTAAAAGCTGCTCAAATTGAAATTGCTGATATTGCAAATGATTTAAATTCTTGGCAAGATAAAATAGATTTTGACGACCAAAAAATTGCAAATATTCAGGAACGACTTTCCCTAGGTTATAATTTACTTAAGAAGCATAAAGTTCAAACTACAGCCGAACTTTTAAACATAGCGGCTACATTAGAAAAAGAAGTATCTAAAATATTGAACATTGAAGATACCATAAAAGAAATTAGTGATATAGTTCAATCCTTAAAAAAAGAAGTAGTAGCCTCCGCTAATGAATTAAGTGCAAAAAGAGAAAAACAATTGGCTCCTCTTACTTCGAATGTAAATAATTTGTTACATCAAGTAGGTATGCCCAATGCTAAAATAAAAGTAACTTTAGAGCAAGTTGATTACCACTTATTTGGAAAAGATAAATTAGATATTTTGTTTGATGCAAATAATACACAAAAATTTGAGCCCATTAAAAAAGTTGCTAGTGGTGGAGAATTAAGTAGGCTCATGCTTTGTATAAAATCTTTGGTAGCAAAGTCTGTGGATTTACCCACATTAATTTTTGATGAAATTGACACAGGTATTTCAGGAGAGCCTGCTAAGCAAGTAGGATTACTATTGCAAAATTTAGGAAAAGCTAGACAAGTTTTATGTATCACACATCAACCTCAAATTGCTGCTAAAGGTAATGTGCATTTATATGTTTATAAAGAACAAAAAACAAATACTACATTTACCTATCTAAAAAATTTAGACAGCAAAGAACGTATCCATCATATTGCTATTATGATTGGCGGAGACCCCCCCAGTAAAACTGCTTTGGATAATGCAAAAGAACTATTAGCTTCCTAATGTTTTAACCTTTTATTATTGTGAAATTCTGAGATTTTATAATTATTTTTACCACAATAAACTAAACCAGAACTCATGGCGTACAATTTACTAAAAGGCAAAAGAGGAATTATTACAGGTGCTTTAGATAGCAATTCCATTGCTTGGAAAGTAGCTGAAAAAGCGCACGAAGAAGGCGCTAGCTTTGTCTTAACCAATGCTCCTATTGCAATGCGTATGGGAGAAATTAATGCACTTGCAGAAAAAACAAATTCAAAAATTGTACCTGCAGACGCCACTAGCGTGGATGAACTCACTAACTTATTTACACAATCTCAGGATATACTAGGCGGCAAAATTGATTTTGTCTTACACTCCATTGGAATGAGTGTAAATATTAGAAAAAAAATTGCTTACCCTGAATTAAATTACGATTATTATGCTAAAGGAGTTGACGTCTCTGCTATGTCTTTGCATAAAATGTTAAGTGTTGCTTATAAAATGGATGCTTTAAATGAATATGCAAGTGTAGTTGCACTTACTTACGCAGCGGCTCAAAGAACTTTTCCATTTTATACCGACATGGCCGATATCAAAGCTTTATTAGAGTCTATAGCCCGTAGTTTTGGATATCACTATGGCCTTAAAAAGAAAGTACGCGTGAACACAGTTTCTCAGTCTCCTACTAAAACAACTGCAGGAACAGGCATAAAAGGTTTTGGCGATTTTTTTGATTACGCAGATGCTATTGCCCCCTTAGGTAATGCCAGTGCTGAAGACTGTGCCAACTATTGTGTAACTCTCTTTTCAGATTTAACCAGAATGGTAACCATGCAAAATTTATTTCATGATGGAGGTTACTCCACCACTGGCGTAAGTGATTTAATTATGCAAAAAGCCGGCATCACTGAATAATTATCCTAGAATAATTATTTCAACATAAGATGCATATACAAATAAATGAGTAAAAAAGAAATTAATCCAAAACTAGTAGAAGCTATTGGCTATTTAGGTTCACTGCTTAGCTGTGTGACTTTTGTACCACAGGTATACTTAACCTGGCAAACAAAAAATGTTGCTAGCCTTAGCCTTCTTATGATTCTCATTGTTAACTTTAGCTGTATTGTTTGGTTAAGCTATGCTTATTTAATTAAAAGTAAACCTGTACTAGTTGCCAATACAATTGTACTCACCTTAAGTTTAATGTTACTTTATTTTAAACTTACCTATTAACGCTGAATTAAAAAATCAACCCCATTAATTTACTAACCCATCTAAATAAAAAAGGGCCTTATTCAAAAGACCCTTTTTTTTTAAATATGCTTACAAGTTAGTATTCATCTTCATTAAACATAAAATCGTCATGACTTGGATAGTCAGGCCAAATATCTTCAATACTCTCATAGACTTCCCCTTCGTCTTCTAATTCCTGTAAATTCTCTACCACTTCAATGGGTGCACCACTTCTAATTGAATAATCGATCAATTCATCTTTGGTAGCAGGCCAAGGAGCTTCTTCTAAAAAGCTAGCTAATTCTAAAGTCCAAAACATAGTCTTATTTTTTGCAAAAGTAAAAGTATATATGATACTACCAAATCTGTTTTTTCTACAGAATGTAAACAAATCTTTAAAATTTGGCGAAATTGACAGGGAATTACTAGGTTTGTGGCATGGAGCAAAACCCAAATCTTCTAGTTGCCAAGGACATATGGAAGCAATATGGACCTATTTCTGTGCTCAAAGGCGTGAGTTTAGAAGTAAAAAAAGGGGAATTAGTTAGCATTGTGGGGCCTTCTGGAGCTGGTAAATCAACCCTACTTTATATTGTAAGCAGTTTAGAAAAGGCAGATAAAGGAGAGGTATCTTTTGAAGGAATAGATATTACACAAATTTCTGAAAAAGATTTAGCACATTATAGAAACCAGAAAATAGGTTTTGTTTTTCAGTTTCATCATTTACTTCCCGAATTTACTGCTTTTGAAAATGTTTGCATTCCTGGCTGGATTGCTAAAATGCCTTCTCAGCAAATCCATCAAAAGGCTCAATCTCTATTAGACTTTATGGGACTAGCAGATAAAATGGGGAAAAAACCACATAGTTTATCGGGGGGTGAACAACAAAGAGTTGCAGTTGCAAGAGCACTGCTTAACAATCCTTCTTTAATTTTTGCCGATGAACCTACGGGTAATTTAGACAGTGAAAATGCCAATGCATTGCATCAACTATTTATTCGACTAAGAAATGAAATGAATCAAAGTTTTTTAATTGTAACACACAATGAGTCTTTGGCCACTATGAGCAATCGAAGCTTAACAATGAAAGATGGTAAATTTTTATAAATAAATTATGATAATCTAGGCTTCCAAGGGGTATCAGGTACACTATTCAAATAACCTATATACCTAGATAAGACAAATAAGTAATCACTCAATCTATTAAGGTATTTTATTACCAATGGTTCTACAAATAAATCTTCTTCTTGTAAATTAACACACCAACGCTCTGCTCGACGACAAACACAACGCGCAATATGTGCAGTTGAAATTGCTTGATGCCCTCCCGGTAAAATAAAAGATTTCATAGGCTCTAACACCTGATTCATTTTATCCATCAAAGATTCTAAATATATAATATCTTCTTCTTTTAAATCGGGTATTTTTAATGCTGGTTCTTTCTCTGGATCGCATGCCAAAGAAGAGCCTACGGTAAATAATCGATCTTGAACTTCTTTTAGTGTATTTTTTATTTCTTTATCATGCACTAAGTCACTTAGTAATCCAATAAATGAATTTAGTTCATCCACGGTACCATATGATTCAATTCTAATATGACTTTTGGGAACACGGGTGCCTCCAATTAATGAGGTTTTGCCTAAATCTCCTGTTTTAGTGTAAATTTTCATGATACTTAATCGAATAACAAAACTAAAGAAATAAAGTTCATTTAGTTATGTTAGAAATTGGAGCCTATTTATTAAAAGTATCTGTTTCTACATTTCCGTCTCTTAATCGCACCACTCTATGTGCATATTTTGCTATATCTTCCTCATGAGTAACCAAAATTACAGTATTACCTGAAGAATGTATTTTGCCAAAAAGCTCCATTACCTCTACAGAGGTTTTAGAATCGAGATTACCTGTAGGTTCATCAGCTAATAAAATAGAGGGGTTATTAACCAAGGCGCGCGCAATGGCCACACGTTGTATTTGGCCTCCACTTAATTCATTTGATTTATGATGACTTCTTTGAGCTAAGCCCACTTTTTCCAAAGCAACCATAGCTCTGTCTAATCGATCCTTTTTAGAAATACCTGCATACACCAATGGTAGGGCTACATTTTCAGCAGCAGATAAACGAGGTAATAAATTGAATTGCTGAAAAACGAAACCAATTTCAACATTTCTAATGCCAGCTAATTCATCATCTGTCATTTTACTTACATCATTTCCATTCAAGTCATAAGTGCCACTAGTAGGTGAATCCAAACAACCTAAAATATTCATTAAAGTACTTTTTCCACTTCCTGAAGGCCCCATTAAAGCCACATATTCATTCTTATTGATATCTAGATTAATACCTTTTAAAACAGGAATGGCTTGACCCGCCATAAAATAACTTTTCTGAATATCTTTTAAATGAATAACTGATGACATGTTGTATTATTTACTTATTACTTTAGGCACTTTAAAGAAAACTCCATCGGTAGAAGGGGCATTTTGCAAAGCTTCCTGCCTTGATATTTCGCTTATGATGATATCTTCACGAAGTTCGTTTTGAGCATCCCCCATATGCATTAAAGGTTCAATGCCAGTGGTGTCTAAGCTATTTAATTGCTCTACAAAACCCACTAAATCTTGCATATCTTTAACCAATTTGTCCATTTTTTCAGGGGCAACATTTAATCTAGATAAATGTGCCAAATGATTTACCAATTTACTATCCACTTGCATCATACAAATGTAATTCAAAGACTTGTCTTAGCAATTTGCAATTGTCAAATGGTCAAATGAGACAACCAGTGGCAAAAAATTAAAGAAAAATGTAAAGTTTTTTTGAAAATAGTTGCATAACTAACTAATTTTACAAAAATGCTTTATGTATGCAACGTTCAATTAAAAAAGTAGCTGTTTTAGGTAGTGGTGTAATGGGCTCACGTATTGCTTGCCATTTTGCAGGTATAGGTGTAGAAGTATTATTGTTAGATATGTTACATCCGGGATCGGAACAAAGTAATGTTGCTAAAGAAAGAAATAAATTAGTTAATAATTCTTTACAAGCGGCTATTAAATCTAACCCTTCACCATTATACTTACAAAAATTCGGATCCTCCATTTCTACTGGAAACTTTACAGACGATATGTCTAAAATTGCAAATGTGGATTGGATTATTGAAGTAGTTGTGGAAAGGCTAGATATAAAAAAATTGATTTACGATCAAGTAGAAAAATATAGAAAGCCAGGCACCCTGGTAAGTTCGAATACTTCAGGTATTCCTATTCATTTGATGGCAGAAGGTAGAAGCGAAGATTTTCAAAAACATTTTTGTGGAACACACTTTTTTAATCCACCACGTTATTTACGATTACTTGAAATTATACCAACCACTAAAACTGATCCTGCTGTAATAGATTTCCATATGCATTACGGAGATGTTTTTTTAGGTAAAACTACTGTACTCTGTAAAGATACTCCTGCTTTTATTGCCAATAGAATTGGTGTTTTCAGCATGATGAGTGTTCTACATATCATGGAAAAATTAGAATTAAGTATTGATGACATTGAAGCCATCACAGGACCTTTAATGGGCAGACCTAAATCGGCAACATTCAGAACGGCCGATGTGGTAGGTATTGATACTTTAGTAAAAGTGGCTGCAGGCGTTGCTGCAAACTGCCCACATGATGAAGCAAAAAATATTTTTACTTTACCTGATTGGTTAGAAAAAATGGTGTCTAACAATTGGTTGGGGGATAAAACAGGACAAGGATTTTTTAAAAAAATAAAAACATCTTCATCTAAAGAAATATTGACACTAAATTTAAAGACTTTTGAATACGAGCCCCGAGTAAAAACTAAAATGGCATCTATTAGCGCTGCAAAAGCCATTGAAAGTTTGCCTAATAGAATACAATCTTTATATCAAGCCAAAGACAAAGTGGGAGAATTTGTAAGACAATTTCATTTTTCATTGTTCTCTTATGTCAGCCATCGAATTCCTGAAATAAGCGACGAGATATACCGCCTTGACGATGCTTTAAAAGCTGGTTTTGGCTGGGAAATTGGAGCCTTCGAAACCTGGCACGCACTTGATACTGCTAAGGTTATTAACGATATGAAATTAAGTGGGTATAAAGTTGCTGCTTGGGTAGAAAAAATGGCTCAAAAAGGATGTAGCTTCTATAAAGTACAAGAAGGAAAACGTTATTATTACGATGTCTCGGCAGAAACATACAAATTAATTCCTGGTGCCGATTCATTTATAATACTTTCAGATTTTCAAGAGAAAACTATTTGGAAAAATACTGCTTGTCATTTAGTAGACATAGGAGATGGTATAGCAGGATTTAGCTGGAATACAAAAATGAATAGTATTGGTGGTGAGGTTTTGGAAGGTTTAAATAAATCAATTGCTCTTGCTGAACAAAATTACAATGGGCTAGTCATTGCAAATGAGAGTAATTTATTTAGTGCTGGTGCCAATGTGGGTATGATATTTATGTTGGCCATTGAACAAGACTACGAGGAATTAGATATGGCAATTCGTAGTTTTCAAAATGCAATGATGCGTGTACGTTACTCTTCTATTCCTGTAGTGACAGCTCCTCATGGTTTATGTTTGGGGGGAGGCTGTGAAATGAATTTACATGCAGATAGTATTTGTGCTGCAGCAGAAACATATGTGGGATTAGTAGAATTAGGTATTGGTGTAATTCCAGGAGGCGGAGGTACAAAAGAATTTGTTTTACGTGCCTGCGATGAAATGCATGCCGATGAGCCTGAAACCATAACACTTAATAAAAGGTTTATGCATATTGCCACAGCAAAAGTGGCTACTTCTGCTAACGAAGCTATGGAAATGGGAATTTTGAGAAAAGGAAAAGATGTAATTGTATTAAACCAATCCCGTCGCATTGCAATTGCTAAAGAACAAGCCCTTCAACTATTTAAAGCAGGCTATACTCAACCCCAACAAAGAAAAGACATAAAAGTACTTGGAAAAGCAGGCCTAGGCGCACTTTATGCAGGCATCAATGGAATGTGGAGAGCTGGATATGCAAGCGATCACGATGTTTTAGTAGCAAAAAAATTAGCTTATGTAATGTGTGGAGGAGATTTAAGTGAGCCAAGTCTAGTCAATGAACAATACTTGCTTGATTTAGAGAGAGAGGCATTCTTAAGTTTATGTGGTCAGAAAAAAACATTAGAAAGAATACAATCGGTAATTACTTCAGGAAGACCCATAAGAAATTAAATCCATTCTATTATTTTATCAAGTGAGTAATGGCTTGTTCAATATTTGGATAATTAAATACAAAGCCAGCTTCTTGAATTTTTTGTGCACTCACATTCGTACTTTTCAAAACCTCAATACTCATCTCTCCTAAAATTATTTTTAATAAAAAAGAGGGTACCATGGAAGGAAAATAAATAGGATACGTGTTTTTGGCAATGGTAAATACTAATTTTTTATTAGAAACTGGATGAGGCGCCACTGCATTATACACTCCATGTAAGGTATTATTTTCAATGGCATACTGAAACATTCTGCATAAGTCTTGAAAATGAATCCAACTTATTATTTGTTGGCCATTCCCTAAAATAGGTGCTAGGGCAAATTTTGCAGGCTTTAAAAATTCTGCAAGCGCTCCTCCATTTTTATGTAACACAATTCCTATTCTTAATCTCACTAAACGAATTCCCATATTGGCTATAGGAGCTGTACTTTCTTCCCAAAGTTTACAAGTATTACCTAAGTAAGAATTATCGGCAGTGTCGGTTTCTTTAAATCCATTTGCCAAACTATGAGAAGTATCTGGACCATACCAACCAATGGCAGAGGCAGCAATAAAAGTAGTCACTTGATATTTATTTTTCTGCAAAACTTTCACTAAAAAATTTCCCGATTGCACTCTACTATCAACAATTGCTTGTTTTCTTTTGATAGTCCATCTTTTTTCTGCAACGCCCTCCCCTGCTAAATGCACAATACAATTTACTTTAGCTAGTGCTTCTTCATCTATTACTTCTTTTTCAATATTCCATTTTGCATAAGATAAATTTGGCCTACTTGATCTTTTAGGATTTCTTGTTAGTATTATAACTTCATAGCCATTTCCTAATAACTGTTTAGCCAAGGATTGACCAATCATTCCTGTACCACCTGTTATAAGTACTGTTTGCATAATATAAAATTACAACAAAAAACCCCACCTTTTAAGGGTGGGGCTACAACTAAAATCAACTGTACACAAAAAACAAGTTTAATCAGGTTTTTTTCCGTCTAAAAAAGTATTGATAGTAGATATTTGCGTTTGGTTATTTTCATCTTTTTCCACGGTATACTTACTATAATAATTTTCAACTGAAGCCATGGTATTACCAAATAAATCTAAATTTCTTCTAACATAAGCAGGTACTGCATCAAATTCATTATTAGGATCTGAACTGCTATTAATATTAAAAGATAAATTCCTTAATTTTTGAATGCGCTCCGCCACTTTTTTTCTTTGCTCTTCAGCATCGTCTATAGGCATATCCAAAGAGGAAGGATGTGGTTTTGCATGCTGACTACCATGAAAAGAAGATTCTTCTCTCATGACCAGTTGCATTGTAGACTCTTCTGCCACCACTGGCTCAAATATATTATGTTCCACTTCTTTTTGCTCCATTGGTATTTCTACTTCCTGTATTTCTACTACTTTTTCTTCCTCATGCTCAATTTCATTTATCTGATCCACTTCATCTTCTATTAATTCTTCTTCCATTTGCTCATCTATGTGCTCAGCATAAATATTGGTAGGTTTAGTTAAAACAAATTCATGAATTTCAGTAGC
>CAZWTV010000013.1:0-2968 GCA_964637225.1 uncultured Sediminibacterium sp. | reverse complement strand
ATTGGTTGACTTACAATTTCTTCCATCACTTCACTAGCTGCAATACTAATTTGTGCATCTATCTCTGCCTCGTATTCTTTTTCTGAAATTTCATCAACTTCATGAACAAACATTACTTCTTCCACTATATCTTCTTCTTTTTCAGTGAAAGAAAAATAGTTATCACTCAAATTAGATGGTTCTATTAAAAGTTCATCTTCATTTGATACTTCTTGGATAGGCTCTTCTGTTGTAGAAGCTGCTATTGATTCAGCGGGTGCTGTCATTAAATTGTTTATTACATTATCTGTTTCTTGAGAAACCAATGTCATCACAATTTTCTCTTCAACAGGAGCCTCCGCTTTTTTTGGGGAAGGCTTTTGAAAAGGGTCTTTATGCTCAAAACCAGTAGCAATAAGAGTTATACCAATTTTTGGGCCCAGGCTAGGGTCGTAGCCCATACCCATAATTACATCTGAATTTTCACCCGTGCGCTCACGTAAAAAATTATTAATAGTTTCAAGCTCATCCATTGAACATTCATGCTCACCTTCTGCGCTATTAATATTTAATAAAATCCATTTTGCTCCTTTTATGTCATTATCATTTAATAAAGGAGAGTTCAATGCTTCCTCAATAGCTCTTTGTGCTCTATTTTCACCTTCTACTTCCGCTTTACCTAAAATAGCCACACCTCCATTTTTCATTACGGTACACACATCTGCAAAATCAACAATAATGTGTCCACGACTATTAATTACATCTGTAATACATTTTGCAGCTGTCGCTAAAACATTATCAGCTTTTGTGAAAGCTTCTTTCATTTTTAAATTACCATATTGAACACGTAATTTATCATTAGAAATAACTAATAAAGTATCTACTAATGGCTTTAATTGTCTGATACCTTCCTCTGCTTGTGCTTGTCTGCGAGGACCTTCAAATCCAAAAGGAGTTGTTACAATACCTACTGTTAATATGCCTAAATCTTTACAAATTTGAGCTATAATAGGTGCCCCACCTGTTCCAGTACCGCCTCCCATTCCCACAGTAATAAATGCCATACGGGTATTTACTTCTAAAATTTTTCTTATTTCATCCAAAGATTCCTCAGTGGCTAGTTTACCTACAGAAGGATCGGCGCCAGCACCTAAGCCTTGGGTTAAATGTGGTCCTAACTGAATTTTATTGGGCACAGTACTTTGCTCAATGGCTTTAGAATCGGTGTTGCAAATAATAAAATCAACTCCTTCAATGTCCTGATTAAACATAAAGTTAACAGCATTGCTTCCGCCGCCGCCTACTCCTAGAACTTTGATGATAGATGATTTTTGCTTAGGCAAATCAAATTGAATCATTTTTTTGTGTTTAGATGGGTTAGTTAGATAGTTCGTTCTTAGTTAGTTATGTCGAAATTAGCTTATTTTAAATTTTTACTTTTTACTTTTTACTTTTTATAACCATAATGTGGGTAAATATTATGGCAATAATTTGTCTTCTTCCTCACTGAAGATTTCAATAAGATTATTCTTAAAGCGATCCCAAAACTTACTTTTTCTTTTTTCAATTTGTTCTGTTGTAATAGTAGTAGCAGTTTTAGTTTCCACTTTTTGACTAGTTAATCCATTGGAAGATCCTGTATTATTTACAGTCAAAGATTTAGGCACTTCTACTTTTTTGAAAGTCTCCGTAAATACTTTATGATTTTGCTCGTAATCATTGTATCCTTTTAATATTAAACCAATACAAGTTGAATACATAGGTTTTTTTAACTCTTCAATATGATTAGGTGCTAAATGCTCATTGGGTAATCCTATTCTAGCATTTAATCCGGTGATATATTCAGTTAGTTGAATTAAATGCTTCAACTGAGCACCCCCTCCTGTTAAAATCACGCCTCCATTTAACATTCGACTATCCATTCCAACCTGCTTTAAGTGATATGTTACAAAATCAAGTATTTCACTCATTCTTGCTTGAATAATACCCGCCAAACTTTTTACACTAATTTCTTTAGCCGGCATTCCTTTTAAACCGGGAATAGTTACATAAGCATTCGCTTTTGCTTCGTCTGCTAAAGCACTTCCAAACTGCACTTTCATAGCTTCAGCTTGGCTTTTTAAAACACCTAATCCCATTCTTATATCATTAGTAATATTCTCACCTCCAAAAGGAATAACAGCAGTATGTTTCAAGACTCCTTCATAAAATACTGCAAGGTCGCTGGTACCTCCTCCAATATCTAATATAGCCACACCTGCTTCCATATCAATATCACTCATTACGGCACTTGCTGAAGCTAAGGGTTGCAAGACTAAATCTTTAGTAATTAAGCCACTTCTTTCCACTGAGCGATTGATATTTCTTATGGCATTTCTATCTCCTGTTAAGATTAAGAAGTTGGCACCTACTTTCACACCATTTACCCCCACTGGGTCTTTAATATTTTGATTATTGTCAACATGAAATTCTTGCGCAATGACGTCAATAATTTGATCACCTGCAGGAATAAAAGTTTTTCTTTGATTGTTGATTAATTGTTCAATTTCCCAAGCTTGAATTTCATTTTCTGCATCCTGTCTTACTTGATCTCCTCTTGTTTGTAAACTTTTTATGTGATGACCTGCAATACCAACATACACTTCGTTCACTTCTAAGTCGGGATTACTTAATTGACAATTTTGTAAAGCTTGTTGGATGGCTTTGATAGTTTGGTCAATATTCAAAACCTGACCATGTTGAACTCCATTACTATTGGCACGTCCAAATCCTAAAATTTCTAATTTACCAAACTCATTTTTTCTACCAGCAATGGCTGCGATCTTTGTAGTTCCAATATCTAGACCTACGATAATGGGTGATTCGTGCTGACTCATTTTGTTGTTTTTTAGTTGTTTGTTGTGGAAGCCTTCTTTTGGGGCATTAACGCCTTGGCAGACTGCTTCACTTTAATTAACGATTTTGATTTCGATTTATTGTTTGTTTTCGT
>CAZWTV010000012.1:0-26894 GCA_964637225.1 uncultured Sediminibacterium sp. | reverse complement strand
ACTCCAATTAAATGACACTTGGGTAAGTTTTTATGATGGAAATAAAAAAGAAATTTTATCTCAGTTAATAATTTTACTTGCTCCCTATGCCCCACATTTTGCTGAAGAGTTATGGCAATTATTAGGTAGGGATGGTTTGGTAATTGACGCACCTTATCCAGTATTTGATGCTAAATATGTTGTTGAGACTGACAAAGAATACCCGGTAAGTATTAATGGAAAATTAAGAGCTAATATTTTGATAGGTCTTGATGTAACTGAAGAACAAATACGAGCTATTGTGCTAGAAAATGAGATCATTAAAAAATGGGTAGATGATAAACCTATAAAAAAGCTCATTTTTGTGAAAGGTAAGATGATTAATATTGTGGTATAATCACATTTCATTAAAAATGGCAAATCCTCTTTTAAACACTATGAATAATGAGTTGAACTCTTTGGATAAAGAGTTTGAGAACAGTATTCGTCCAAAAGAGATGGAGGCATTTGCAGGTCAGCCACAACTCATTGAAAACATAAGCATTTTTATAAAAGCTGCTAAGATGCGAGGAGAGGCTTTGGATCATATTTTATTTCACGGGCCTCCAGGTTTAGGAAAGACTACTTTAAGTCGAATTGTTGCCAATGAAATGGGAGTTCAAATAAAAGAGACTTCTGGCCCTGTGATTGAAAAGCCAAGTGACTTAGCAGGTTTATTAACAAGTTTAGAGCCCAATGATGTTTTATTTATAGACGAGATACATCGTTTAAGTACTGTAGTGGAAGAGTACCTGTATGCTGCTATGGAAGATTATAAGATTGATATAATGATTGATAGTGGTCCCAATGCGCGTAGTATTCAAATTAATTTAAATCCTTTCACTTTAGTGGGGGCTACTACTAGAAGTGGTTTGTTAACAGCACCACTACTTTCAAGATTTGGAATTAAATCACGATTAGAATATTATCCTGCGCCTATATTAGAAAAAATAATTCTCAGAAGTGCCAATATATTACATGTAGATATTCATTCAGATGCAGCAGGTGAAATTTCTAGAAGAAGTAGGGGTACTCCAAGAATTGCCAATGGACTGCTAAGAAGAGTGCGTGATTTTGCACAAGTATTAAATGAGGGCAAGGTAAATATGGATATTACTCAGCATGCTTTAAAAGCTTTGAATGTGGATGAACATGGATTAGACGAAATGGATAATAGAATACTTTTAGCCATCATTGAAAAATTTAAAGGGGGGCCGGTAGGCATTACTACTATTGCTACTGCAGTGGGGGAGGAATCGGGCACTATTGAAGAAGTCTATGAACCATTTTTAATTCAAGAGGGTTTTTTACAGAGAACCCCAAGAGGCAGAGAGGTAACCCAAAAAGCTTATACACATTTGGGCAAAAAACCACCCCATGGACATGCATCTTTTAACCCTGAGTTATTTGAAAAATAAATTTGTGTAGTGTTTTTCAGACTAAGCAACTACCAATCTGAATCCGTTGCCATGAATATTGACTATTTCTATTGTATTGTCTTCTTTTAAGTATTTTCTCAACTTGGCAATATAAACATCCATACTTCTGCCATTGAAATAAGTATCACTACCCCAAATTTTCTTTAAAGCTTTTTCTCTGGTAAGCAAATCATTCATATTTTCTGCTAACATTTTTAAAAGCTCGTTTTCTTTTGGGGAGAGTACATGGGTCAATTCTCCCATTTTTAATTCTCTTAATCTCGGATTAAAGTGATATTTACCAATTTCAAATTCTACATTATCTGTTGTCTTATTATCTTCTTCATTTCTTTTAATAATAGCTTTAATTTTCAACATTAAAACTTCAGTATCGAAGGGCTTAGTGATATAATCATCGGCGCCCAGTTTGTAACCATGAATAATATCTTCTTTTAAAGTTTTGGCACTTAAAAAGAATAAAGGTATTTCTGGATCAATATCTCTAATTTCTTCAGCTAGTGTAAATCCATCTACGTGTGGCATCATAACATCTAAAAGACATAAATCAAATTTTTCTCTTTGAAATGCGGCTAAACCTAATCGGCCATCTCTTTCTAATGTGACATCATATTCGTCTAACTCCAAATAGTTTTTTAAAACGAGGCCTAGATTGCTATCGTCTTCACACAATAAAATTTTATATTTTTTCTTTTCTTCCATTTTATAAATTTTTTACTTTCAATATTTTAGCATCTATGTAAAGAAACGAATATTCAACATTTAGTTCAAAATATTAATTTCCAATGTTTTGTTAAATAAAAGTGTTTAATATGTTAATTATAATGTATTGTTAAAATACATTGGTAGAAACATCCTCACAAAGGTCGCAAATTTTACATTTACTTGGATTTTTTTCTCCAAAATAACTAGCTAAATAGGTACTTCTGCAATTTATATTTCTAGCCCAAATATAGTCTGTGAAATGCTTTATACGTTGTTGAAATGCCTTTTTTTTAAGTAGGTAATTGTCAAAGTCAATTTTCATAAAAGCAGCGTTTGATCTGTTCCATAAAAATTGTACACTAGGGCTCATCATTTTTTGTTCAAAAGTGATAAGCCCTGTTTGGGATAAAAACATCAAGTTTTTTTGAATAAATTCATTATCTCTTTGCAATAAAGAAGCAAGTAATTTTTCATTTATATATTGAGGGCTATCTATAATTCCACCATAGGTTCTCAAAATAAGTTGTAATACCGCCCCAGCAATAGGCTGGGTTTCTATGAATAATTCTATTGAATTTCTATCAGCTATTACCTGGACCATAGAAGGTTTAAAAGAGCTAGCTGAAAATTTTATATGACCTTCTTGTTCTATACACTGTAATGCAGTTCTAGCAATAATTTTATCCCATTTAAAATAGGTACAAAAATTTTCAAAATCAAATGGAAATTCTTGTTTTTGTCCTATACCCACTGGTAGTTGTACAAAATCAGCTAGGTCTTGATATGCTTTTTTTATAATGGGAATGGAGGGATATTTTTTTTCTTGTAAGTTTTCCCAATACTCCCAATCGTTTTGTTGAAAAAGTAAAATAGCTTCAGCGTAATTACCATCTCTACCTGCACGACCTGCTTCTTGATAATACTGTTCAATGCTATTAGGTAAGTCAAAATGGATAACACCACGAACATCTGGTTTATTAATTCCCATACCAAAAGCACTAGTGCATACCACTATGCGTAATTTATTTTGCATCCAATTTTCTTGTACCTTTTGTCTAATGTCATAAGGTATACCTGCATGGTATTCCCCTGCACTATAACCATAGTCTTGTAATATTTTAGTCAATTGACTTACATTGTTTCTGGTGCTACAATAAATAATAATAGTGCCTTTGATTTTTTCAAGAATACTAATAAGGCCTTTGAGTTTTGTAGCATGTTTTTGAACTGTATAACTTAGATTAGGTCTTAAAAAGGAACTAGAAATGATACTAGGCGTTTCTAATAATAATTGTTTTATAATATCTTGTTGTACCAAGGGTATCGCAGAGGCTGTCATGGCTAAAATAGGAATAGAGGGAAACATTTTCTTAAGTGTATCTAACTTTCTATAAGAGGGTCTAAAGTCATAACCCCATTGTGATATACAGTGTGCTTCATCTATAGCAAATAAAGTGATAGGCAAAGCCAATAAAAAATTTTGAAAAGATTTTTGAATTAATTTTTCAGGAGAACAGTATATAAATTGATATTTTCCTGCTAAAGCATCTTTTAAAACTATGTCTTGATTTTCTTGACTTAATTCTCCACCTAAATTTACCGCTGTTATATTTTTAGCCCTCAAGTCCTTTACTTGGTCTTGCATAAGTGCAATTAGCGGACTTATAATCACACAAATGCCGTTTTGATACAGTGTAGGTATTTGAAAACACAGAGATTTTCCTGCTCCGGTGGGAAGTAAAGTAAGTACATCTTTACCCTTTAAGATGGCTTGTATTACTTCTAATTGTTGAGGTCTAAATTGAGAATAATTCCAATACTTTTTTAATATGATTTCTACAGATTCCAAAAAGATTAAGCCAATTTTTTCTTGAATAATCTTAAGGAATTTAGTGCTAGTACTACATCACTTAAACCCATTATTAATGCGCCATAAGTGGGCCCCCAGGTTCCAAGTAATCCAAATGCTGCCACCGGTATAGCAATGATATTATAGGAGAAAGCCCAAATTAAATTTTCTTTTATGGTTTCATAGGTTTTTCTTCCTAGTCCCAAGGCAGCTGGTAAATTTTTTAGTCCTTGATTCATTAAAATAACTTGTGCACTTTGTATGGCAATATGGGAGGCATTGCTTAAAGAAATTCCAATAGTGGCTTTGGCGAGAGCGGGTGCATCGTTAATTCCATCACCCACCATAGCAGTGGGGCTGGTTTGGGTTAATTGCTTCAATGTATCTAATTTATCAGAAGGGCTTTGTTCACTAATAATTTCTTGAATGCCTAAAGCTTGAGCTACTAATTCACATTTAATTTTTCTATCTCCACTTAGTAAAATGGTATGAATTCCTTGTTGATGTAATATTGAAATCATTTCTTTTGCCTCAGGCCTAATTTCGTCTGCAACATCTATCCAGCCTATGAGCTTATTATTTTTTTGAATGTATATATTATGACCCTCTTGCTCATTTTTATTTACTAAAGTAGTAAAAGAACCTGCCCAATAAGTGTTGCCTTGTTTATCCTTTGCTTTTATACCCTTACCTTTTACTTCTTCTATTTGTTGCCATTTAATATCATCTTTTATTTTCCATTCATGACTAATACATTTGGCAATTGGGTGGTTAGAATATTTTTCTAAACTATAAGCAATTTTTTTAAAATCTAATTCCTCTACATCGTCTTCTAATTTAAAATTTGTTATAGTAAATTTTCCTGTAGTCAGTGTACCCGTTTTATCAAAAACAACTTGTTTAATATTTTTAAATGTTTCTAAACTATCAGCATTTTTAAATAATACACCATTTCTAGCACCTCTGCCAAGACCCACTGCAATGGCAGCAGGAGTTGCTAGGCCCATTGCACATGGGCAGGAAATGACAAGTACTGCAATGGCTCTTAACAAGCTATCTCCCCATCCAATATTTGTTAGCGCCCAATTGCCAATGAAGGTAAGTGTAGCGATTCCTAGTACCAGGGGTACAAAAACTGCACTTATTTTATCGGCTAATATTTGTACAGGGGGTTTTTGAGTTTGTGCAGCTTTAACCATTTTTAAAATATTAGCAAGCACAGTATTATCACCCACTGCAGTGACATAGGCTTTAATTGTACCTGCTTCAACTGTGCTACCCCCTAATAATAAATCATTTATTTTTTTATGCACAGGAGTACTTTCGCCAGTAACAATACTTTCATTTACATTGGCTTCACCCCACAAAATTTTACTATCCATTGGAATAGTTTCTCCTTCATTCACTAAAATAATATCCCCCACTTTTAAACTACTACTTTCAACATTGAAAATAATTTCCTTATGATTTTCATCAAATACAATCATATTGGCCATTACTTTCTGTGCTTTAACCAAATCTTTTAATGCACGTTGGGTAGATTGTATGGATGCTTCTTCTAAATAATTTCCAAAAAATACCAACGTAATTATAGTAGCAGTTGTTTCATAATAAGCAAATGAGCTACCATTTCCAATGATAGTTCCGTATAAACTATAGCCAAAAGAAAAGAGAGCTCCAATAGCCACTAGCACATTCATATTGGGTATGCCCTTCGTAATACTGTACCAGGCACTTTTACCAAAATAAGACATACCAATGAGAAAAACCGGTAAAGTAAATAGGAGTTGAACAAAGGGGTTCATCATAAAATGCAAATGAACTCCAGGTAGCATGTGCACCATTAAAGGAATGGTAAAGAAAAAACAAAATAAAGTCCTTTGTTTATTATTATTTAACCATTTTTTGGTTTGTTTTTCTTGCTGCCCTTTTACCTTATAGCCAAGTTGCTCAATGCCTTTAATTAAAGTTTCTTTTTGTATTTCTTGGGGTAGTTCAAATTGTACGTCACCTTCCATAAAATTTACTTTTGGTGTTGCTATACCACTGCCTTGTAAATATTTGTGAATGGATAAGGCGCAATTGGTACAACTCATTCCCTCTACTTTCCATTGTACTGTTTCCATAACCTCTATTTTTCAATACAAAGGTACGAAGACATTTTAGCTTATTTAAAGGCAATAATACGTTAGCAGGCATTCTAATCTTGCCTATCTTTGAAACATGGAAATAAGCTATTCACTAAGCGAATTGAGTCAGGTAGCCAAGACTCTATTAAAAGAGTATGGCCAGAAGCCTATTTGGGCTTTTCAAGCACCAATGGGCGCTGGAAAAACGACTCTTATAGCAGCAATCTGTAAGGAAATGGGTATTTCAGATCATGTAACCAGTCCCACTTTTGCAATAATGAATCAATATGAAGTGAAGGGAAAACTTGTTTTTCACATGGATTGGTATCGTATTGAAAATGAAAAAGAAGGCTTGCATGCAGGGGTAGAAGCTGCTTTTGATGATGCTGAATTTTGTTTTATAGAATGGCCTGAAAAGGCTATGGGGCTATTACCAGCAGCATCTCAGTTATTTCAAATTGAGATTTTAGATGCGGAACATAGAAGGATTTTTATACCTTCATAAAAATATTTCTTTCCATGAGTAGTATCAAACCACAAATACATAGTGCTTTTTCCTATGAAACACAGGAGGAAGTATTGGATATTCCTCAAAAAAGCAAGCCTTTATTAATTGGTATACCAAAAGAAACAGCCTTTCAAGAAAATAGAATTGGGCTTATACCAGAAGCGGTCAGTGTACTTGTAGCAAATGGTCATGAAGTACTTATGCAATCCAATGCAGGAGAGGGAAGTAGATATTCCGATAATGATTTTGCAGAGGCGGGTGCAAAAATTGTACAAGATAAAGAAGCTGTGTATCAATGCCCCATTTTAGTAAAAACGGCACCCCCTGTGGAGGCCGATCTTCCTTTTTTACAAATGCATCAAACTATTATATCTCCTTTACATTTAACGGCGGTAAAGAAAGAATTGATGGAGCAGCTGATGTTAAAAAAAATTACAGCACTTGCTATTGAAAATATAAAAGATGAAAATCATAATTATCCAATTTTAAGAAGTATGGGAGAAATTACAGGAAGTGCTGTTATGCTAATTGCTGGGCAGTACTTAAGTAATTTCAATCAAGGAAAGGGAATTTTATTGGGAGGGATAAGTGGTGTACCGCCTACTAAAGTTGTTATCATTGGTGCTGACATCATTGGTGAATTTGCTACTCGTAATGCTTTAGCTTTGGGTGCTAGTGTGAAAGTGTTTGATAATAATGTTTCAAGATTACAAAGACTTCAAAATAATTTAGGGCAAAGAGTTTGGACCAGTGTATTAGAACCAAGAATTTTAGCCAAACAACTAAAAACTTGTGAGGTGGCAGTAGGAGCATTAAGAAACGATTTTGGTAGAGCTCCCATTGTAGTTACTGAAGAAATGGTAGCGGCCATGCGCCCAGGTAGCATTATTATTGATGTAGCCATAGATAGAGGTGGATGTTTTGAAACTACAGAGTTAACCAATCATGAAGATCCTATTATGATGAAACATAATGTACTTCATTATGGAGTGCCGAATATTCCAAGTGGTTTTGCGCGTACAGCCAGTCAGGCTATAAGTAATGTACTCATGCCCTTATTGGTACAAATTGGGGATCAGGGAGGTCTTGCTGAAATTATATGGCATCAAGTACATTTAAGAGAGGGCATCTATTTATACAAAGGAGCATTGACCGATTTATACATAAGTGCCAAATTCGATTTAAAATTTACCGATTTAAATTTGATCATTGCTAGTAGAAGTTAGTTGGACTTATAATCCATTAAATTAATTTGAGCTTTACAAAAATGATATTCTGCAGGGTCGTTACTAGCTACAATAATTAATTTATGCATGGCAAAATCTTTCATGAGTTCATCATATAAAGAATATCCTTCTTTATCTAAATTACTACAGGGTTCATCTAGTAATAAAATAGGGCAGTCTGATAAAATGGCCAAAGCTAATTTCAATCGCTGTTTCATACCACTACTATAAAATCTGATTTGTTTATGTATTGCATTTTTCAATCCAATGCGATGAAGTATATTTTCATAGCTCAAATCTTTTTGTAAATTTTTAAATTGAGCTTGAAATTCAAGAATTTCAATTGCAGTCAATTCTTCCACTAATTCCATGTAGGGAGCAGCAAAACTTATTTGCTGATAAATACTGTTAGCGTCATAAGGGCCCCAATTAATTGTCCCTTTAGTAAGACTGTTATATCCGGCAATAATTTGTAGTAAAGTACTTTTTCCAGATCCGTTAGCGCCCACTAATGCGTAATGTTTTCCTGTTTCAAATTGATAATTTAGATTTTTAAAAATCCATTCTGTATTGAATCGCTTGGCGGCTTGCTCTAAACTTATTTGCATACGCTATTAGTCTTCTTCCATTACCCCTTTTCCAAATCTTTTTATTACGCCTCTGCCACTATCTCTTATAAATGTAACAATTTCGTCACGTTCATCAGTAGCTGGAATTTCCTCTTCAATGAATTCAAGCGCTTGTGTGGTATTCATTCCTTTATTGAAAATATATCGGTAAATGTCTAGGATATGATTAATTTTTTCTAAATCAAAACCTCTTCTTTTTAAACCCACACTATTCACTCCCCCATAACTTAAAGGGTTTCTTACTGCTTTTATATAGGGTGGTACATCTTTGCTTACTAAGCTACCACCTGCTATATATGCGTGTTGGCCAATATTTACAAATTGATGTACGGCACTTACGCCAGCGATCCAGGCATAGTCACCTAAAGTGACATGGCCTGCTACTTGAACACTATTACTTAAAATACATTGGTTGCCAATAATGCAATCATGTGCAATATGACTATAAGCCATAATTAAACAATTATTACCTACTTTAGTAATCCATCTATCTGAAGTTCCTCTATTGATAGTTACGAATTCACGTATTGTTGTGTTGTCTCCAATTTCAACAGTAGTTTTTTCACCATTGTATTTTAAATCTTGAGGATCGGCTCCAATTACAGCACCAGGAAAAATGCGACAATTCTTTCCAATTTTAGTACCATTCATTATGGTGACATTACTTCCAATCCAAGTACCTTCTCCAATGGTGACCTCTCCATGTATAACAGTAAAAGGATCAATTTTGACATTGGAGGCAATTTTTGCATTAGGATCTATATATGTAAAAGGATGTGTCATAATTGTGAGGGGGATAAAATAAAATTTTAATCGGGTCTTTTTATTACTTGTGCTACTAGGTCTGCTTCTGTAACTACTTTTCCTCCTACATACACAGTGCCTCGCATTTCACAAATACCTCTTCTAATAGGACTTGTAAGTTCCATTTTTAATAACATGGTATCGCCTGGTTTTACCATTTGTTTGAATTTACAATTATCTATTTTTAAAAAATAGGTATCATATTGTCCTTTCGGCATAGCGTTAATACATAGAATCCCTCCTGTTTGAGCAAGAGCTTCAATTTGTAATACACCAGGCATGACAGGGTTGCCAGGAAAATGTCCAGGAAAAAACCATTCGTTGAATGAAACATTTTTTATACCTACAATTACCGTGTCGGTAAGTTCAATAATTTTATCAACAAATAAAAATGGATGACGATGAGGTAAGGTTTTTTCTATTTGCTCTAAACAAAATACTGGTGTAGCAGTAGGGTCATATACTGGCACATCTTTTACATGTTTATTCTTTTTTATATACTGCTTTATTTTTTTGGCAAACTCAACATTGCTGCTATGTCCAGGTCGGTTAGCAATAATGCGAGCTTTAATAGGATAGCCAATTAAAGCAAGATCTCCCACTACATCTAAAAGTTTATGTCTAGCAGGTTCATTGGGAAATCTTAATTCTAAGTTATTCAAATAGCCTTCACTTTTTACTTCAATCTTATCTCTTTTAAAAACTTTAGCTAAACGATTCATTTCTTTTTCTGAAACGGGTTTATCTACCACTACAATTGCGTTATTGATATCACCTCCTTTAATTAAATCATTTTTTAATAAAGCCTCTAGCTCGTGTAAAAAACAAAAAGTTCTACAAGGGGCAATCTCCAATTTAAATTCTTTAATAGTTCTCAGTGCTGCGTGCTGAGTTCCTAATACTGGGCTATTAAAATCTATTAAAGTGGTGATTTGATAATCCATGGCTGGCAATGCTACCATTTCAACTCTCTTTGCATCATCGTAATGAAAAATATTTTCATCAATACTATACCAGGCTTTTGCGGCATCTTGTTCTATCACGCCAGCTTTTTCAATGATTTCAATAAAGGGTGAAGAGCTTCCGTCTATAATGGGAATTTCAGGTCCATTCACTTGTATGAAACAATTGTCAACCCCTAGTCCCACTAAGGCTGCTAAAATGTGTTCCACGGTACTTATTTTAGCATCGCCCACTTGTAAAGTAGTTCCTCTACTTGTATCTGTGACTAAATCGCAATCTGCTTTAATTGTGGGTTGGCCAGGTAAATCTGTTCTTTGAAATTGATAACCAAAACCCGGATTGGCTGGATTTAATGTCATTTCTACCAAAACTCCCGTATGTAATCCCGTGCCACTGATACTTATACTTTTTTGGATAGTATGTTGTTTATCAGGATTAAAATGTTGATCCATGCTTCATTGTTTAAAAAAACACCAACTAAGAATTGGTGATGTTCAGCAAAATTAGCTGATTTAACCCTTTTGAGACAGTTGTTGGACTATTATTTCTAATTCTTTAACTCTTTTTTCGAGGTCAGGTAGGTTTTTTTGAAGTACTTGGGCCCTTAATGAGGCAGATTGCTCTGCTGCTGGATAGCCTGTAATAGTCATATTGGCTATTTTAAAGTCCTTGGTGATGCCAGCTCTTGCAGTTATTTTAACGCCATCAGCAATTGTTAAATGCCCAATTGTTCCCGCTTGGCCACCCATCATAACACCTTTGCCTATTTTGGTGCTACCACTAATACCACTTTGTGCTGCAATGACAGTATTTTCTCCAATTTCAACATTATGTGCTATTTGAATGAGGTTATCTAATTTGACTCCTTTTTTAATAATTGTAGAGCCAATAGTGGCTCTATCTATGGTAGTATTAGATCCAATTTCTACATCATCTTCTATGACCACATTGCCTAACTGTGGAATTTTTTGATAACTGCCATCTTCTTTTGGGGCGAACCCAAATCCGTCACTACCAATAATAGATCCCGCATGTATTGTAATATTATTGCCTATTACACAATCTGAATAAATAATAACACCTGCATGAATAGTTACATTATTTCCTATTTGTACATTTTCTCCAATTACTGCATTTGGAAATATTTTTACATTTTTTCCAGTTTTTACATTTTCACTGATATAGGCAAATGCTGCCACAAAATGATTTTCTCCCAATTGTGCGTTATTGGCTATGAAACAAGGAGATTGTATGCCTATTAAATTTTCATTCTTCATTTCTTGATACTTTGTTAATAAAGTAGCAAATGCTGAATAGGCGTCGGGCACCCGAATTAGAGTGGGGGACACTTGTTTTTTTAAGACCAAAGATTCATTCACAATAACAATGGAAGCTTTGGTGTTATAGAGGAATTCTTCGTATTTAGGATTAGCCAAAAAAGTGATTTGACCCCCTTTGGCGGATTCTATTTTACCAAATTCATTTACTACAGCAGAAGCGTCTCCTTCAACTTTTCCTTGAATGAGTAAAGCAATCTGTTGTGCGGTAAAAGAAAGCATTGTAATTTATTTAATTGAATTTATGCCTTTAATAAGCAAATGTAAAATTTTTTTACAGGAGCGGAAAGACTTTCATTTATGATAGAATTGTCAATTTTTTGGATACTTTTTACTTCTCCAGTTTTAAGTAATATTTTAATTGTTTCCACTTCCTCTTTATATAAGGTGTTAGAAGCAGTTCCTTTAAAGCAAAAATAAAGCGCATCTGTATCGTTTAAAGAAAAACGTTTTTTAGTTTCTGAAAAGGCATTTTCCCACTGTTTTTCAGAAATGGGAGTCGATTGCATTATACATTTATAACCTTGTCTGTTTAAAAGCCTCTGACATAGAAGCGATAAAACAGGGTCACTATGGTGCTGCCATTGCTTAATAGCAAATAAAATATCCATATCATCTAATTCACAATAAAAATCTAAATTAATTTCATTTAGATTGCCACTGAACTCTCCTAAAAAATAATCTATCGTTTTCGATACTTTGATATTTTGGTTTTTTTGTTGGTATAAATACTGAGCGCGTTCAATAATTTTTACTAACATATTTTCAGAAGCAACAACAGATTTGTGCTGGTACACTTGCCAATACATCAAGCGCCTAGAAAGCAGAAATTTCTCTACACTATTGATTCCTTTTTCTTCCACTACTAATTCATCTTTATGTACAGTGAGCATTTTTAAAATTCTCTCGTATCCCACCACGCCTTCACTGACACCTGTAAAAAAACTATCACGAGAGAGGTAGTCTAGTCGGTCAACATCAAGCTGTCCACTAATTAATTGATGTAAAAATTTCTTTGGATGCTGGTTAGTAAATATTTGAATGGCTAAATTCAATTTACCTTTTATATTTTCATCAGAATCCTCATTTAATTTTTGCATTATTAATAAAGAAAGTGCTTCGTGATGAACACCCTTTAATAAAACATTTTCGAGGGCATGTGAGAAAGGTCCGTGTCCTATATCATGAAGTAATATAGCTACTTTAGCTGCTTGAGCTTCTTCATTAGTAATATCAATTCCTTTATCTCTGAGTTCATTGATGGCCATACACATTAAATGATAAGCACCTAAGGAATGATGTAAACGAGTATGCACCGCACCTGGGTATACTAATTGGGCTAGAGCCATTTGTTGAATTCTTCTTAATCTTTGATAAAAAGGATGGGCAATAAGTGCAAATATGAGTGGGTCGTTGATGGTGATAAAACCATGAACGGGGTCATTGATTATTTTTCTGTGAATAAAATCCATAATTAAATTGTGCCACAAAGGTACGAAATGTGAATAACTCCTAGCCTATATTTAAAACTACCATTCCACAAAAAACTACCTTTGTAAGAAGCGTATTATCCTATAAATCAATACTTAACTATGAAATTGAACCAAGCAACTTTAGACAAATTAGAGGACATTTTAGGCGAATCAGATTTTGTGGTTCGATATGAGCGTGGAAATTTTCAAAGTGGTTGGTGTTTATTAGAATCCAAAAGAATTGTGGTGTTAAATAAGTTTTTAAACTTAGAGGCAAGAATAAATACATTATTAGAATTAATACCTGTATTAGATATTCAGTTTGATAAATTAACACATGCTTCTCAAGTACTTTATAACGAAGTAAAAAAACTCATGGTCTCTGAAGTCAAGAAAGAAGAAACGGCCGCTTAAATTATTTTAAATTGTTCGATATTACTATTTTAGGTTCAGGAACTAGTACCGGTGTCCCATTGATAGGATGCCCCTGCGAGGTTTGTAATTCACCAAATCCAAAAGATAAAAGATTAAGAACTAGTATAAAAATAAGCTCAGCCAGCACAACAGTTGTTATTGATACCACACCCGATTTCAGGTATCAAATGCTAAGAACCAATACCACACATTTAGATGCAATAGTTTTCACTCATCCTCATCGCGATCATTATGCAGGATTAGATGATATTAGACCCTTTAATTTCTTTTCTCAAAAGTCAATGAATATTTATGCCAATGAAATCACTCAAGTAGCAATTAAAAGAGACTTTTATTATGCATTTGAAAAAGATAAAGACTTAGGTTTGCCCGAAATGATTTTAAATACCATTGATCAAGATCCTTTCACAGTGGGTGATATTATTTTTAATCCCATTCAGGTTTTGCATAGAGAAATGCCTGTCTTGGGATTTAGAATAGGCGATTTTACATATATTACCGATGCTAATTTTATTTCTGAGGCAGCAAGGAAAAAAATAAATGGCTCCCAAGTTTTAATTTTAAATGCCTTAAGAAAACAAAAACATCCCACTCATTTTAATTTAGAGCAAGCATTAGAGTTAGTTTCTACATTACAAGTACCTCAGGTTTATTTTACTCATTTTAGTCATCAGATAGGATTACACGATGAGGTAGAAGCAAGTTTACCCGCTGGTATTAAATTGGCGTATGATGGTCTACAATTTTCAGTCTAATTTAAATCTCAATTTTTATATTTATTAAAGTGTTTATACTTTACCATTTAAACTTTTAAATTCCTAACTAGTGCAAAATTAGTTATGGAAAATAGTTGGAAAGCTTATTTTATTTTTACTAAAAAAGAACTAAAAGGGGTTTTTGTGCTGGGTAGTATTTTATTTGTAAGTGTGGTGTTGGGTTATTTTTTTCCATCCCAAAAAATGGTACAAAATACAAGTACTTCATTCAAGCAAAATCTATTTTATTTTGACCCCAATAGTATTGATAGCGCCCATGCCTTGCTTTTGGGTATGGGACCTAGGCAAGTAGCAACATTAATGCACTATAGAAATAAAGGCGGTAGGTTTTATAAAAAACAAGATTTATTTAAATTATATGGTCTATCCAAAGATATTATAGAAAAGCTACTGCCCTATGTTGTTATAAATACTCAGACAAGACCCAATACTTTCAATCAACACTATAGATACAAAATAAAAATTGATACTAAAAATAGAGCGTTCACATATGACAATACAAATAATTGGAAATTGGATATTAATACAGCTAGTGAAAAACAATGGATACAACTTGCAAAATTTAATAGTTCTATAGCAGGTAACATAATTAGATATAGAAATTATTTAGGTGGCTTTACTAATTTGAATCAATTAAAAAAAGTATATGGTCTCACAGAAAACGAATTTTTTAGAATAGTGCCTCATTTGAAAATTGAAAATATTAATTCAGTCATGCCTAATGCTAATTCGATGAACTTTATGAAATGGAAATCCTTGGGTTTATTTAGTGATAGAGAAATTTTTGTAATTCTAAAAACAAGAAAAGAAAATGGTGGACGAATAGGGTGGAGGCAGTTGGTACATTTATTAGACTTAACTGAAAATCAGGTAATATTACTTCAAAAAAAAGTAAATATTATGGAATAGAAAATAAGGAAGCTAATTGAGATATACTTGCTTTTAATATTTATAATCTCAAAAAAACTATTAATTCCAAAAATTAAAAATAATCTTCTTCAGAATATTCTCAATAAGAAATTTTAAACGAGTGCTACTTTGCGGCTTTGAAAATTTGATTCACTGCGCCACCTAGCATGGGAAATTTTTCTTTTACAAATGCGGCGATAGTTTCTATAGATTGCTTAGCTTGTTCAGGAGTTATGTTAGCTTCTTTTACTAAACGGTCAATTAATTCTTGCATGATGCTTATTTTGAGTGTAATGAATTTAAATTTTACTAGGCTACTTTTAAAGCGCTTATTTTACTTTTATTAAACATTTTTTTAGCATATTCTAATGATACATTGAATTCAGTGGTGTTAGTACCAGGCATTTCAAACATGGCTTGTGTAAACAAACTTTCACAAATACTTCTTAAACCTCTGGCGCCAAGTTTATATTCAATGGCTTTTTCTACAATAAAATCATATACATCAGTATCAATAGTTAATTTAATTTTTTCAATAGCAAATAACTGAACGTATTGTTTTATTAAAGCATTCTTGGGTTCAGTTAATATGTTTCTTAAAGTTGATACATCAAGAGGTTCTAAATGAGTAATAATGGGCAATCTTCCTAATAACTCTGGTATTAATCCAAAAGACTTGATGTCTTGCGCATTCACAAATCGAAGTAAATTTTTTCTTTGTAATTCTTGTTCTTCTTTATTTACACTGAAACCAATCGCATTAGTATTAATTCTTCTTGCAATAATTTTATCTATACCATCAAAAGCGCCTCCACAAATAAATAATATATTTTTAGTGTCTACCTTTATCATTTTTTGTTCTGGATGCTTTCTTCCTCCTTGCGGTGGTACTAACACATCGGTACCTTCTAACATTTTTAATAATCCTTGTTGTACCCCTTCTCCACTTACATCTCTTGTGATAGAAGCATTGTCTGCTTTGCGAGCTATTTTATCAATTTCATCAATATAAACAATACCCCTTTCTGCAGCTGCAACATCATAATCGCAGTTTTGTAAAAGTCGAGTAAGCATACTTTCAACATCTTCTCCCACATAACCTGCTTCGGTGAATACGGTAGCATCGACAATAGCAAACGGTACGTTTAATAATTTAGCAATAGTTTTAGCAAGTAAAGTTTTACCTGTGCCAGTTTCTCCAATCATTATCACATTACTTTTTTCAATCTCAACTTCATTTTTATTCGTTGAAGGAAGATTAATACGTTTGAAATGATTGTATACTGCTACGCATAAAATTTTCTTTGCTTCTTCTTGACCTATGATATATTGATCCAAAAAAGCTTTTATAGCTGTAGGCTTTTGCACTTTTAAATTACCAGTTTTACCTTCCGTTTTTTTCTGATGAAATTCTTTTACAATAATCTCATGTGCATGTTCTATACAGTTTTCACATATATGACCTTCCTGACCCGCAATTAAAATTTTAACTTCATCACGGTTGCGGCCACAAAACGAACAATGTATAGCAGGAGATTTTGCCATTTTCATAAATTAGAGTTGTTTGGCTATTTTATCTACAATACCATATGCTACTGCTTCTTTGGCATTCATCCAATAGTCTCTATCAAAATCATTCATTATTTGATCCACTGATTTATTACAATTGTCGGCTAATATTTTAGCTCCCAATTCCTTTGTCTTACGAATTTGTTCTGCATGAATTTCAATATCGGTACTATTGGCTTGAAAATAACCACCTAAACTGGGTTGATGTATCATTACTTCCCCGTGTGGAAAAATGATACGTTTCCCTTTTTCGCCCGCGCTTAAAAGAATAGAACCCATACTAGCAGCAAGCCCCATACAAATGGTGTGCACTGGACTCTTAATTAATTGAATAGTATCATATATCACCATTCCACTAGTTACAACACCACCAGGACTATTGATATAAAATTTAATTTCAGTGCCGGGTTTATCTGCTTCTAGCAATATAAGTTTGTTAACGATATCTTTTGCCGATTTATCATCAACGGGCCCCCACAAATAAATAGCTCTTTTTTCAAAAAAAAGATGCTCCATTTTTTTATTTAAAAAACTAGGCGCCGTTTCTTCTTTTTTATCCTCCTTTGGTTCAGTCTCTTCTTCCATTAAAAAACTTTTATTCACTTTCATATATTGCATTTGAACAGTTGTTTTATTTTTTTACTTTTCTTGGGTTGGTTAATAAAACTTCATCCACCAATCCATATTCTTTTGCTTCAGCAGCAGTCATCCAAAAATCACGATCACAATCTTTAGCGACTGTATCAATATTTTTATGAGTATGATGTGCTATAACTTCGTATAATTCATTTTTTAGCTTTTTTATTTCTCTAGCAGTAATTTCGATATCAGAAGCTTGTCCACCAATGGCACCACTAGGTTGGTGTAACATAATTCTACTGTGTTTCAAAGCTGTTCTTTTACCTTCCACACCTGCACATAATAAAATGGCTCCCATACTCGCAGCCATACCAGTGCATATGGTAGCAACATCGGGGCTAATAAATTGCATAGTATCATAAATACCTAAACCTCCGTAAACACTTCCGCCCGGGCTGTTAATATACATTTGAATATCTTTAGTTCTATCTGTACTTTCTAAGAATAGTAATTGTGCAGTGACAATGTTAGCAACATAATCGTTGATGCCTTCCCCTAGAAATATGATACGATCCATCATTAATCTGCTAAATACATCCATGCTAGCCACATTCATGGGTCGCTCTTCAATAATGTAAGGTGTAAGGTTGGTTACACTTTTTTTATATTCGTGTAATACATTGCTACTGATACCCTTATGCTTGATGGCATATTGCTCAAATTCTTGTCCTAAGTTCATAATTGCTATTTTCTGATAAGTAAAGTTATATCCTTGTCATCAAAGCAAGTGCAAAAAGGATGCCAAACTTTGGCTAGAAAAGTCTTCGTTTCACCTAAATTCTATTGAAAATCAATAAGATAGCTAATGATGTATGGCTAATGCTTATGTTGATTCAATAAGTCTGCGAATTTTTCTGCTTCGATATCTTCTTCTTTAGCTTCCACTTCAGCCTCTATGGCAGTAAATAATTTATCAGTACTAATTCTTTGATAACTATCTTCTACAAATTTTCTGTCTTTCATCATTCTAACTGCATAATCTTCTAACCATTGATCATTGTCACCTAAGGCACCCATTTGTGGGCCCATATAACTCATTAATTGTTGCTTTGCAAAGTTTTTTAAATCCTCAGCTACAACTTCAATTTTGTAGTCTACAGTTAATTGGCTATTTATTAAAGTCCATTTTAATTGATCTTGGAAAACAGGATATTCTTTTTCTGCCTCTTCTTCTGTTTTTTGTTTTTCACTGCCTTTTTGCAACCAACGTTTTAAGAAATCTACTGGAAATTCCATTTTAGTATGATCAATTAAGTGATGATAAATTTGATCATGAATTTGATTTCTAGCTTGTTGATGATAGTAACCTTCAATGTCTTTTTTTATGGCAGCTCTAAATTCTTCTTCTGTGGTTATGGTTTCGTTGGGGTAAGTAGCTAAAAATAATTTTTCATCTAATGCAGCTTTCTCCACTAAACCTACTTTAGTAATGAGTATTTTGAAAAATTTATTTACATCTGTTTTTGAAATTCCTAAATCACCTACAATAATATCTAATTCTTTTTCTTCAAAAGCTTTCTTAAGTTGAATGACTAGCGTGTCATCTTTTTTCTTACCCATTAATTGCTTTCTTACTTTTTCAGCAAAATATTTTACTAGTAAAGAATTATCTTTAGTAATACCACCTTCCACTTCACTGCCTTCTTTGTCTGTTTCAGTAAAAGTTATATTAATCAAATTTTCATCACTATCAATCACTTCTGGGTCAGTCATTTTACCATTGCGTGTTTGAATTCTCTCAACTTCATTTTGAATCATTTCATCCGTTACTTTTATTTTATAACGTTTTACTTTAATTCCTTTTACATTTAAGCTAAAAGCAGGTTTTAAACCAATCTCGAATGCAAAATCATAGGAACTGGGAGTGTTCATGTCAATTGGAGGCAATGTGGAATCTAAGGGCAGAGGTTGTGCAAATATTTCTAATTTTTCATTGCTGATGTATTGATTAAGCTCAAGCTCTACTTTTTTTAATACTTCATCAGAAAATACAGATTGTCCATACATTTTCTTTATTAATCCCGCAGGCACCATTCCTTTTCTAAAACCAGGAATATTAGCTGTTTTGGCATGCTTTTTTAAGCTGGTTTCAAAACTAGGGTAGTAATCCTCTTTGGTAAGAGTAACAATTAGTTTGTCATTTAAAAGTCCAATGTTCTCTCTTTTGATACTTGCCATATTCTTTATTTTTCTTGTAAATTCTATGTTTGAGGGGGGCAAAGGTAGGTTTTTAGGCCTAAAAAACAGCTATTTGAGTAAAAAAAAGACCCTCCTATGATAGAGGGTCTTCAGTATAACTTTGTGCGGATGGAGGGGGTCGAACCCACATGCCTTGCGGCGCTAGATCCTAAGTCTAGTGCGTCTGCCAATTTCGCCACATCCGCTTAGGGGGTGCAAACTTAAATTATTTTTTATTATGATTGCCCAATTTTTACTTGGTCTAGGGAATCAGTTTTACAATGCTTTCTAAATAAACTTGATCTACCTTATCAAATTGAGCAAGTTCACTACTGTCAACATCTAATACACCCATTATTTTTCCATTTTTAAAAACAGGAATGACTATTTCCGATTTAGAGGAGCTACTACAGGCAATGTGTCCTGGAAATTTTTCAACATCATCTACCATTATAGTAGTTTCCCGCTCCCAACATGTTCCACAAACTCCTCTACCTTTTTTTATTCTTGTACAAGCTACAGGCCCTTGAAAAGGACCCAATACTAATTCATTTTCTTTAATCCAATAAAAGCCCACCCATAACCAATTGAATTGTTCTTTTAAAGCTGCTGCAATATTACCAAGATTAGCAATTAAATCATTTTCTCCTTTGATCAATGCTTCTATTTGGGGTAGTAGAGATTCGTATTGTAATTTTTTATCACCCTGGATTATAGTTAAATCTTCTGCCATACAAATAAATTTTTTAATTCTCTTTTTTCAATTCTTGCTACAAATAAGATAAAGGCTAATAATTCTACACTTGCCATTCCAAGTCTGAATGAATTATGCGTCGTAATGAATGTTGTCATTAAATAAATACCATAGAGTATTAAAGTGATAATAAAATAAGCTATTAATTTCTTAGTTGCATAGGGAATAGGATATACTCTTTGTCCCCACACATAACTTATGTACATCATAGTGCCATAGCAAATTAAAGTAGCCCAAGCACTAGCCATGTAACTAAAGTAAGGAATAGCAATATAGTTAATACCTATAGTAATAACAGCTCCAAGTAGCGTAATCCAAGCTCCTGCCATAGTTTTATTACTTAGTTTGTACCAAACACTTAAATTATAATAGACCCCTAAAAATATATTTGCAATAAGTAAAATGGGAACTACACGTAAACCCACGTACATGGCGGGATTACGAATAAATTCTTTCCAAATATCCAAGTATAAAACTACCATTAAAAACATGATACATAAAGTAATAACAAAAAATTTCATCACTCTTGCATACGTTTTAGGGGCTGTTTCTTCAGTAGATTGTTTGAAAAAGAAAGGTTCGGCACCCATTCTAAAAGCTTGTATTGAAATGGTAATTAATATAGATAATTTATAACAAGCACTATAAATGCCCACAATAGCTTTATTGGCATCAGTAGAGCCGCCTGGTGCCCACCATCCTAACATAATTCTATCAAAAGTTTCATTTACCATTCCCCCAAAACCTACAATGATTAATGGAAGGGCATAAACTATCATTTGTTTCCACAAGTCAAAATCAAAATTGAATCGTAAGGCACTAATTTCTTTTTTCAATAATAACAAAACAAAAATATTTTGAATAATACCTGCTAATAAAACGTAACCCACTGGCCAATTGGGTTGATACCAATTGCTTAATATACTATTGGAATGATTGGCGATATAATTCGGTAGAATACTAATGAAATAATAAGTAGCCACAATATTTAAAACGATACCTCCTATTTTTATAAAAGCAAATTTTTTAGGTCTGCCTTGTAATCTTAATCTTGAAAATGGGATAGTAGCAAGTGCATCAAGTCCCACTATCCAGGCCATAAGTGTTATATATTCAGGATGCTCTGTAATTTGTAAAAGTGAAGCAATGGGGCTACTAAATTTTATAAGAACCATTAATACTAGGGCAGTTACCAATAACATTGAAAAACTGCTGGTATGGTAAATTTTATCTTCATTTTCTTTAGTTCCAAATCTAAAATAAGCAGTTTCCATGCCATGGGAGACAATTACATTTAAAAAAGGAATAAAAGAATAAATGATGGACATTTCACCGTAAGCAGACTCACTGAATTTGTAAGTGAGGTAGGGTACCAACAAATAACTTATAAACCTAGCTGCAATGGAGCTAAGTCCGTACCATGCGGTTTGACCGACTAATTTTTTTATACTACTCAAGGCTTTGAAATTACAGCTAAATTAGTGAAAATAGTTTTGTTTATCTTCATGCAACAATTGATTATATCATGAGAGTAGTAATTCAAAGAGTAAATGAGGCCAGTGTGCGTGTTGAAGGAAAGCTGACTGGCTCTATTCAAAATGGTTTAATGGTATTAGTGGGTATTGAGACAGCAGATACCTTAGAAGATGTACAATGGTTGTCAAATAAAATAGTTCAAATGCGCTTATTTGATGACGCTAATGGTGTGATGAATTTAAGTGTGAAGGAGGTAGGAGGTAATATTTTATTAGTAAGTCAGTTTACTTTACATGCCAGTACCAAAAAGGGAAATAGGCCTTCCTACATTGCTGCTGCAAAACACGATGTATCAATTCCTTTATATGAAGCTATGATCCGACAACTTAGTTTGGATTTGGGGACTCCCATTCAAACAGGTGTGTTTGGAGCGGATATGAAAGTAGCTTTAATTAATAATGGACCAGTAACGATTGTAGTTGATTCTAAAAATAAAGAATAAAAAAACTAAAATGGAAAATACATTAACCTTACAAGAAGCTCAATCAAAAGTAGATCATTGGATTAAAACAATAGGTGTAAAGTATTTTAGCGAGCTCACCAATTTGGGTATTTTAATGGAAGAAGTTGGCGAATTATCTAGAATAATGGTACGTAAGTATGGGGAGCAATCATTTAAAAATAAAGAAGCAGAAGCTTTGCTGTCTGATGAAATGGCCGATGTATTGTTTGTATTAATTTGTTTGGCCAACCAAACTGGAGTAGATTTAACAACCGCATTGGAAAACAATATCAAAAAGAAAACAACCAGAGACGCCTCTAGGCATCAAAACAACATAAAAATTAAATAGGTAATATAAACTCGCAGTATATTTGCAACTTATGAGTAAGCCATCACCTGACAGCAGTTTGCAAGCTATTATTTCCCACGCGAAGGAATACGGCTTTGTGTTTTCCAGCAGTGAAATATATGATGGATTAAGCGCCGTATATGATTACGGGCCCCATGGAGCACAATTGAAAAAAAATATTAGAGATTATTGGTGGAAAAGCATGACTCAAATGCATGAGAATATTGTAGGAATTGATGCTGCTATTTTCATGCATCCCACTACTTGGAAAGCAAGTGGTCACGTAGATAGTTTTAGTGACCCTCTTATTGATAATAAAGAAAGTAAAAAAAGATATAGAGTTGATCACCTAATAGAAGCCCATGCACAACAATTAATAGAGCAAGGAGATAACACTGCAGCAGAGCAATTATTAGTGAATATGGATGCTTTATTGGCTAAGGAAGATTTTGAAGGATTGAAAAAACTTATTGAGGAAAATAAAATTAAATGTAGTATAAGTGGGACAAGTCATTGGACTGATATAAGACAATTTAATTTAATGTTTTCTACAGAGATGGGTGCAGTAGCAGAAGAAGCTAGCACTATTTATTTGAGGCCAGAAACAGCACAAGGAATTTTTGTAAACTTTTTAAATGTGCAAAAGACTGCCAGAATGAAAATTCCTTTTGGAATTGCACAAACAGGTAAAGCTTTTAGAAATGAAATTGTGGCAAGACAATTTATATTTAGAATGCGTGAGTTTGAACAAATGGAAATGCAGTTTTTTATTAAACCTGGTACCCAAAAGCAATGGTACGACTATTGGAAGAAAGAACGTATGAACTGGCATTTAAGTTTAGGTATTGACTCAAAAAAATATCGATTTCATGATCACGTCAAATTAGCTCATTATGCAGACGCTGCTTTAGATATAGAATATGAATTCCCTTTTGGATTTAAAGAAGTTGAAGGTATTCATTCAAGAACTGATTTTGATTTATCTCGTCATCAAACATTTAGTAAAAAGAAGATGCAATATTTTGATACAGAGATTAATCAGCATTATATACCCTATGTAATTGAAACCTCTATTGGTTTAGACAGAATGTTCTTGTTATTATTGTCAAATGCTTATGAAGAACAGATCATCACTAAAGAAGATGGCAGTAGCGACTCTAGAGTGGTACTGCATTTACCTGCTAAACTTGCTCCAACAAAATTGGCTATACTTCCTTTAACCAAAAAAGAGGGGCTACCAGAATTGGCAAAAGAGATAATGGACGATTGTAAAAAATTATTCCACTGCTTTTATGAAGAGAAAGATGCCATTGGAAAAAGGTATCGTCGTCAAGATGCTATTGGAACACCTTTCTGTCTCACCATTGATCATCAAACTAAAGAAGATGGTACTGCAACTATACGTTATAGAGATAGTATGTTACAAGAACGTATTGCTCTAAGTAAAGTAAAAGAATTAGTTTTATCACATATTAGTTAATGCTGCTAATTTTTGATTCAGCTTTCGAGCATGCTGTATAGCTAGAAAATAATAAAAAAAAGCTCCAATTTTTAGGAGCTTTTTTTATAATGTATGGTTTTGAAAACTGTGACTACCCAAAAGATTCAAAATGTACTTGTTTTTTTTCAAGTCCTAATTCGGTCATATTTTTACGTGCATCATCAATCATAGCTTTCCATCCACATAACCAAACATGGGCTGTTTCTTTGTTTTGTTTGAGTAATTCTTGATACACAGGATGAACATAGCCTTTGAAAGAGCCTGAAGGCACTTCATTTTCTCTAGAATAGCAGGGATAGAAATGAAATCCTGGTTCTACTTTTTCCAAAGCTTTTAATTCCTCAATATATAGGCCGTCTTCAAATTTACGGCAGCCAAAAATGAGATGAATATTATGATGTACAATTTTGTGAGTATGAATATGATGAATCATAGACCTAAAGGGTGCAATTCCTGTACCAGTGCAAATAAAATAAACATCATTTTCAAAGTTTTTGGGTAGAGTGAATACACCTTGGGGGCCTCTTAAAGTAACTTTGGTGCCTACTACTGCTTCATTGAATAAATAATTAGTACCTAAGCCACCTTCCAAAAGCACAATGATGAGTTCAAAGGTATTAGTGCCATTAGGAGCTGAAGCTATTGAATAACTTCTCCAGCGTTTATTTTTTTGTTCGTGTATGGGTAAATCCAAGGTAACAAATTGCCCTGGAATAAAATCAAATTTCTCTAAACTTGGAATTTCAAAATAAAATCTTTTTGTATTGGGTGTTTCGTTTTCAATTTTAGTGAGAACTGCTTCCATCCATTCTAGTGCCATAATTATTTTTTTAATTATTAGTAATAAAGACTCTTTGTATATATACCTTTTTATTGGCAAAGATTTTTACAAAATAGACTCCAGTACTTAAGTTATTTATATTTATATGTTGTGGACTTCTTTGATTTATTAAATTTTCTTTATGAAATACATTGGCCCCCATTGAATTAATAATATCCAAAGTTATGTCTTCTGTTTGTATATTACTAAACTGTATATAAAAGCTACTTCCTTTTATGATATTTTCAATATAGTCATCAGAACTAATCCTTAAATTTATTTCTTTAGCTGGTGCTTCCTCAATAGCGGTCACCATAATTAATTTGCTATCAGATAGGGTAGTACAACCTCCCAAAATAGTACTGACTTTATACATTCCATTCACTAAGGGGCGGAAAGTTTGTTTGGTAGCTCCGGCAATGACTTCGTCATTTAAATACCATTGGTAGGTAGAAGCGTTAGAGGCTTTTAATGTAGTATCTGAGAAAATGAAAGTTGGTTTTTGGGTGGAAACCACTGGAACTTCAGTAGCAGGGCTCATTCCATCGCCCATAAGAATTTGTGTGTTATAGAAAAAATAAAAATAATTTTGAAAATTTCCAGAAGCAGTTTGCACACTATTACCAGTAAAACTAAATACTTTAGAAGGCCCCACTGGATAAGTAGGGTCTTTGAGTCCGTTATTTCTAAAGACAGTGGCACTATCACATTTGATAATTATAATGTAGTCTCCGGCTTGGGCGATTTTTAAATTGAGTGCATAAATTCTTCCAGTGTCTGAGTCAACGAGGGGAGTGCCTGAAGAACTAGTGGCGGGTGTAGGTGATGGACTACTTGCAGGTACATTCAATGAAGTAGTCTGTATGGGATAATAGGTATAAGAAGTGCCATCTGCAGAAAATGAACCAAAACTTGCTAAGATAAAATCTACTTTACCTGGATAGCCTGTATATAATTTTGCTGTTTCGATGGTAAGTGGCCCCGCAGCATTTATTTTAACAAAGTTGCCTGAGAAACTATTGTAGCCGCCAGTTGCCCCTAAAGTAGTATTAGTTAAAGGAGCTATAGCAGCTTGATAACCTTGAGTTACATAGAGTTTATTTTTGCTACTACCTGTGCCTGATGGACTTGCTCCTACAGCAATCGGGTTTTGTAAATTGGAAGTATCGTACCAAATATAATTTGCATTAGTAATTGGAGCGCTTACATTTAAAGTTAAATTACCATTACAATTAGTTGCCGTAGCCACAGGTGCAGCAATGGCAGAAGCGCTAACTATGGTGGAACTAATGCTATTATTTGATTTTTGTTGATCGTTGGCTAAATTCACAGTGGCAGTAAATGTGTAAGTTTGATTTGCATCAATATTTAAAGGTTTTTGAAAGGTATAATTCATACTCTCTTGCCCATTTAATCTGCCCGTAAAAATTTCATTAACCGATAGAACAGTGCTAGTCCCTTTTTTTACCACTAAGCTTAAGGGGATATTTGTTTGTGGACTTGATCCTAGATTCACAATTTTGGCAGTTATGTATTGATTATCTCTTTTTGCTAAACCTGCCACTGGATTCACAATATCTGAAACCTGTAAATCATTGGAAGGATTGATAACTTTTAATGTATAATCCTGTGTTTCTCCTATACTATACGTTCCGCAAGCTTTTACATTGGCGCTGGCATCGGTTTCAGTGACTACGATTCTAAGTTTTGTAATTTTTCCAATGACAATATTGGACGGAAAATTTATAGTGCCGGTGTATATTCCATTTTTTAATGCAGCACTAGTATGAACGGTTTCTGCATCTTCAAAAACACCATTATTATTATAATCAATAAATATTTTTACAAATCGGGTATTATTTGTGGCGTCAGTGCTTCCTCACTTGAAGCTAAAGGGTAAGATACCATTT
>CAZWTV010000011.1:0-27123 GCA_964637225.1 uncultured Sediminibacterium sp. | reverse complement strand
TATTTTATTTACTTGCATCTCAAAAAATTTAGTTCTATAAAATTAGTAAAATAATATGGTTCTAGCTTTTAATTGAGCTAATTTTGTAAACCCTAGGTACCCATTTTGCTTAACTAATTAATAAAGAGAAAATGAAAAAAATAGTCTGTATCATTATTTTTTTGAATATTATAATAGAAGGGGTTGCTCAAAAAATGAACACTTATACTAAATCTATCAACGATTGGCATACCTCTCGTATTAAAGAACTTAAAATGCCTAATGGTTGGTTAAATTTGGAAGGACTTTTCTGGCTTCACCAAGGCACTAATAGTTTTGGTAAAAAAGAGGGAAGTGATTGTAAATATGACAATACTGAATTTCCTGCAACATTAGGAACTTTTATCTATGAAGGTGATTCAGTGATGTGGGTAAATGCAATTAATAATTCAATTAAAGTAAATGGAAAACTTATCACTGGAATAAATCCGGTGAATGTATTTAACAAAATAGAGCAAGGTATTACAATGTCTTGGTCTCATTTTACATGGACAATAATTAAAAGAGAAGAAAAAATAGGAGTGAGGTTTAGAAATTTAAATGCAAAAACTTTAGCTAACTTCAAAGGAATTGAACGATTTGAGGTAGATGCACATTGGCGTATCAAAGCAACCATGCTTGCTCCCTCTCAAAATACATTAATGATTACAAATGTTCTAGGTCAAACTACTCCCACTAAAACTGCTGGTAGAATATTATTTACCATTGATAATAAAGAATATAGTTTAGATGTCATTGATGAAGGAGGCCCAAGTTTATTTATAGTATTTGCCGATGAAACATCTGGGAAAACAACTTATGGTGCAGGAAGGTTTATTGATATTCCAAAACCTGATGCATTGGGAAATACTGAAATAGATTTTAATAAAGCATATAACCCACCTTGCGCTTTTACCCCTTTTGCCACCTGTCCTTTACCGCCTGCTCAAAATAGATTAAAAATAGCAATTACGGCTGGTGAAAAAAATTATGGTAATCATTAGTGGGACCATTACCTTTGAAAATAGATGAAACAAACAGAAAACCTATTCCCTAGTATTGCTATAGTAGGCCTAGGATATGTGGGCTTACCACTAGCTGTTGCTTTTTCAAAAAAGTATCCTGTCATAGGTTTTGATATTGATGAAAAAAGAGTCAATGATTTATTGAATGGCATTGATCGAACATTAGAGTGTAGTTCGGATGAAATTAAAAATGCTATTAATTTAAAATTTACAAGTTCCTTAAAAGATATTGCTAGTTCAACTATTTTTATTGTAACAGTTCCTACGCCCGTAGATGTTCAGAAGAGACCTTATCTCACTCCTTTGTTAGAAGCTAGTGCCATGATTGGCTCTCTTTTGAAAAAAGAAGATTTAGTAATTTATGAAAGTACAGTCTATCCTGGTTGTACAGAAGAAGACTGTGTACCAATTTTGGAAAAACATAGTGGTCTAATTTTTAATAAAGATTTTTTTGTGGGTTATTCTCCTGAAAGAATTAACCCTGGAGATAAAGTTCATACACTCACTAATATTAAAAAACTTACTGCGGGATCCACTGTACTTATAGCAGAAAAAGTAGATAAGTTGTATGCTAGTATCATAACTGCAGGAACACATAAAACTTCAAGTATCAAAGTTGCTGAAGCAGCTAAGTCTATAGAAAATGCGCAGCGAGATATTAATATATCTTTTGTAAACGAATTAGCACTCATATTTGATAAAATGAATATTGATACTCACGAAGTATTGGAAGCGGCTGCTACTAAATGGAATTTTTTACCCTTTAAACCAGGACTAGTGGGCGGACATTGTATTGGAGTAGATCCTTATTATTTAGCATATAAATCAAGTAATTTGGGATATCATCCACAGGTAATTTTATCTGGGAGAAATGTGAATGATCAAATGAGTGTTTTTATAACAGAAAAATTAATGCAATTATTAAAGGTAAAAGGTTTTTCTGTCAAAGGTGCGAAAGCCTTACTACTAGGAGTGAGTTTTAAAGAAAATTGTCCAGATATTAGAAATTCAAAAGCATTTGAAATTTACAGTCAACTGAGTGCAGCTGGATTAAAAGTAGAGGCTTTTGATCCTTATGCTAATGCAGAAGAAGTTAAGAAAAAATATGGAATAGATTTAGTAAATGCTTTGGGTAAATATGATGCGATAGTATTAGTAGTAGCCCATGACTTTTTTAAATCTTTAGATTTTGCTAGTTTAAAAGCATCCGATAAAACTATTATTTATGATACTAAAGCTTTTTTAGACAGAAGTGTAGTTACAGCAAGACTATAATATTTATAATTCAGGATGGTATATTCGCTCCGCATTTTTTAATACTTCATTTTTATCAAGAGTCATTTTTTTCACTTGTTGGGCTTGATACATGGCGCGTTGATCTGCATAATGTGGATCATTTTTATTAGAACTTGCACCAAAAGTATTTACGGTTTCAATTAAGGGTAATCCTCCCTCTTTTGGAAAGCGAACAAATCCAATATAAGCATCTCCACTATTCATTCTTCTTTGAGCATGACCATAGGGCTCAGACATCACTGCAGCAAGCACATCAGGCATTCCCCCCTGTGGCCAATTTTCATCACCCCTAACGAGTCTTTGAACTTCTCCTAAACTTACATCTAGACGTTTATAATTTTTCATTAAAAAATGATATATATATTCATAAGTTGTAATGGCTTCTTTCATACTTAGCTTATCATTTTTTCTTCCATTCATAATTTTAGGTATTTGATAGTAAGCTAAATTATAAATAAGTGCCCCTTGGCTTTCTGGGTTTGTATTATGATCCCATTTTTTTAATGTTTTAATAAGAGGAGCAAGTGTAGGATATTTATTTTCGTCCACTAAAAACAGGGTATCAGCATTATATCCATATGGAAATAAAATAGTAGAAGGTAGGCTACGATCAAATTTAATACGTTTTAAATCTTCATAAGATATTTTCTCTAAGTGGTCTATTAAATCCTTAGCACGGCGGCTTCTGTTGTCGTGGTATAATTCATAGCCATCATTGGGGTCAAATTTTTTAGGATCTAAATTTTCATTCTCTGCAGTAGCTAAAAAAGGAGAATGGTTCATATTGATGAGATAGCCACTTTTAGGATTGATATATTGAGGGAACTCATGTAGGGGTTTAAATTTTGTCCATAAGCTAGCCATAGTATTACCTGGTACAGTTGAATTCCAATGATACATTGTATCCGCATTTCTGTATGGCATTTTACCACTTGAGATATAATATATTGTATCATATTTATCTGCATACATGATATTAAACATGGCTAAATGGTTTTGTGCTAGAGCAGCTTTAAAGGAAGTAAAGTTAGTAGCTCTATTCATAGCATACCATTGCTGTAAAGCACCTGCATCCATTAAGGAGGGTAAACGCATTGAAAAATATTCACCAGTAGGTGTCATAGCGGTAGGTCCGTATATAGAAGTATAGGCATATTTATAAATTGGAAAAGGAATGCCTTTGATATTAATTTTAATTTTTCTTTTTTCTAGAGGTAGCCATTGGCCATCTACTTTATATTTATCGGGATGAGCTTTGTCGGTTTCTAATTGATATATATCTATTTTATCCTGAAAGTTTACAGTATGTGCCCAAGCTAGAGTGGGAGAAGTGCCATGAAATATTAAAGGGGCGCCTGGAAATAAGCCTCCTAACATATTCCATCCTTCTTCGCTTTGAACATGTGCTTCATAAAATGCTGTAGCACCCTCAATAGGTTGATGTGCATTGATCACTAACATATTTTCACCTGTAGAAGATTTACTTGAATGAATAGCTATTGTATTGGAGCCTTCTGCTGTCATACCAGCTATATGAGCAATAGATCCGTTTAAAATTTTAGGTAATGATTTATCTACACCACAAAAAACGGCTACTGAAAAAACACTAGTTGCTAAATAATCTTCTATGCTAATTGGAAAAACATTTTTATTTAATACTTTGTCTGGATGAGCTTTAGCAAAAGCTTCTAATCCAGCTAAATAACCTTTTATTAATAGTATAAATTTAGGATCAAGACTTTTTATTTGTGCTAGAACGGTAGCTTTTGTGTTTAATAATCCAAATACATAATCAACAGGGGCTCCCTTCTTTCCTAAATAAGTAGCTAATTTTCCCTTACCTGTTAAAATTAAAGTTTGTATGGTTGTAAAATCATCTTCAGCATGGGCCCAGGCTAAACCATAAGCTACTTCTGGATCTGTTGGTGCAAATATATGTGGCACTCCATAAGTATCTCTGGCTATTGTAATTTTATCTACACGAATAAGGGGCTCTTTATTTTCTTGAGCTTCTAAGATTTGATACATGAACATACAAAAAAATAAAAAAAGTATACGCATAGATTATTTTATTTTAGCTTGATTTTTATTTAAAAATGGCAAATAAAAAATTACAAAATGTAATAAGGCAACTAATTCTAAAATTAAAATATAATAAGGCCATTCACCAATTAGAAATGGATTACTTACTTCTGGTTTCGCTAATAAATACATATAATTAGCACCTATTGTGTAGTTGATAAGGCCGACGCCTATGACTAAAAGTTGTGTGTAACCAAATACCCATAACCATGATCGGGGTCTTGGTTTAAAATTCAAATGTACAATCATATAAATAATCACTAAAAGCATACCTCCATGGTCAATAAAATAAGCATAAAAATTATATCCTTCCATGCCTACTGTAAGTTCTGGAGTAAGTAAAGAATGTATTCCCCCTGCTAAGCCCCAATAATAAAGGCATTCAGCTAACCATTGTCGGTAATTTAGTAAAAGGGTAATGCAAATGAAATAATTAATACTGCATAAATGAAAAGGTAAAGATTGTTTAAAGTTCCAATACCCTGTTGCATAAACGTATAAATTTTCTACAATATAATTTATGATAAAAAATAGAGCGATGTAACGAGCAAAGGTTTTTGGATTTATTTTTTTTATGTGTATAGGTATTCTTACCACAAGGAGAATAACCATTAGAACTGTAAGTATACATTTCCACCAAAGTGGTGTGAATGGATCAATAATAGCTGCGGGATGAATTTTACCCATTGACATTATAAGTTTCTAATCCAAATATTTCTATAACTTATGGGATTACCATCATCGCCATGATCTTGAAGGAGTAAGGGTAATTTAGATGCATGTTTTACATATTTAGGTTTCATGACCCAATCGGTAGGACCCGCTATAGTTACATTATTTTGAATAAGAACACCATTATGTATGACAGTGACACGTGCAGGACTTTCTAAATCTCCATTATCTTTAAACTGAGGTGCTGTAAATATGATATCATAAGCCTGCCATTCACCAGGTTTACGACTCGCATTTACCAAAGGCACATGTTGCTTATATACGGCACCTGCTTGACCATTTGAATAAGTGGGGTTTTCGTAAGAGTCTAAAACTTGAATTTCGTATTTACTCATTAAATAAACGCCACTATTTCCTCTTGATTGACCACTTCCTTTTATTTCTTTAGGTTCTCTAAATTCAAGATGTAATTGACAACTTCCAAAAGCTTGTTTGGTAATTAAATCGCCGGCCCCTTTAATATCGGTAAGAGCACCATCGGCATCTATTTTCCAACCTGCAGGACTACCATCTTTTTTTTGAAAAGCATCTGTATTTCGACCATTGTATAAAACAATAGCATCAGAGGGAGCATCGGCATTGGATTGTCCAGGAGTCACTAGTGGTATATCTACCCAAACTTCTAATAATTTAGCAAGACTATCAATGTTTAATTTGTTTTGAGCATTTGTACACTGAGCACTCACAAACAAGAATACAAGTATAAATAATTGTTTTTTCATAAACGGTATTTTTAAAGGCATAAAACCTTACTATGAATATAATAAAAAAAATACTCTTATGTCTTTAAATGAGAATAAATTCAGCAATCAGCAAACTAAAACTTAATTTTATTTCCAGCATTACCTTTTATAAGACCACGACAAAGGGTTGAACCACAATTGCATTGAAAGGGCTCCATAGTGTCATCTAAAAAGCTAGCATAATCTAAAGTAAGTTCTTCTCCTTTTTTTACATCTCTATTAAGAACTACATTGAGTCCCACATAACTGCAATTAGCATCACAATGATGATTTTGAGGGGACCATTCTTCAGGTTGTAAATCCCATAAAATATATACTTCCTTACTTATAGGATAGGCATATCTTCTAAAATTTAATTTTTCTCGTTCATTCCAATTTTCATCAACATATTTTTTAGTAACTATACGCTGAGATTTTTCTTCTCCTTGAAATAAAATAGTGTTTTTAGGTAAATCCCATCTCGCATAAATTCCATATCCAGCAATAGCATTGCCTTTAATAGAATATACCTTTTCTTTTCTTCTATGACGCGCCATACCTTCAATAATAATTCTTTCTAAAAATCCACGCTGACCTATTCCATCATGTAGTAAAATATAATCTGCGGATCCCTCATATCCTTGAGCATAAAAAACAGAACATGTAAAATTTATTTCAAGAAAAAATATTTCATCATTCTTATTCATTCTAAAATCCAATCTGGCATAACCTACGCCATTAAACGACATAAAAACTTGTTCGGCTATGCTTTGTAATCTTTTTGCTAAAGTCGTATCTCTTACTGCTATATTAGCATTAGGGTGTAATTCTGAAGTTTTTAATGCATAGGTTTTAAAACTAAAACCTTCAGGAAAAATATATTCTACAGGTACAAAACTGGTACAGGTTTTGCCATCTGCATTAGCACAAACTAAGACAGTAAATTCACGACCATCAATATATTCTTCTACTAAAGCTGAACCAAAATGGGCTAGAATGTTTTTTACTTTTGAAGCCAACTCTTCAGCATTATTTACCTTAGAAGCATTATCTACACCAAGACTATCACCTGCTTTAGCTGGTTTTACAAATAAAGGAAATTGAAGATTGCCTGGAAGTTGAGTGATATCGGCTTCTGATTCTATGAGAATATGTGCGGGTGTTTTTACATCCTCACAAAAAGCCAAATACTTCATAATAGTTTTGGGAGGATCATATAAATTGGCACTAGGCCCTGAATAAGGTAATCCTAATAAATCTAAGCTCATAATCACATCTATAGAGGGTACTTCCCATTCTAAATATCCCTCACATAAATTTATATAAATATCATATCCATTTTCTTTAACCTCTTTTAGTTGATGATAAGTAGTCAATTTATTTAAAAAAATATGATCTATTATTGCTTCGGGCATTAAAGCTGAGAGATCTCTTTTAGGATCATAATATTGATAATCTACTTTAGAGGTGGAGTAATCGGGTTGAAGGACACAAATTTTTAAATTTTTAAAACTAGCAGGATTATGAATAGTAGGAAGGGGACGCATAACTTTATTTTTTTCTTCTTGCGAAGGCATCATTAATTATATGAATTACTAATTCAGTAAAACTTTGATTGGCAAAACGCAAGATAGCTCCAATGGAGGTAAAGTTTTCATCTTCACTAATACCACATTGTGCATTCACTTCTAAAACATAGGGTGCCCCTGTTTTTTTATCAATTCGAACATCCACTCTGGTATAACCTGTTCCCTGGCATGCTACATAAGCCTCCCAAGATACTTTTTGAACAGCTAATTGGATAGCTTCATCACCTATTTGATATTGATAAAAATTTTCATCTTCAGGCATAGGAGTTTCTTCTTCATAAATTTCCCATAGCCTATCAAAGGATAAAAATTTTTCTTTCTCAGGAAGTGATGCATGAAAAACTCTTTCAACAGGTGGATATATTTTAGCATATTCGGGATGGGTATGACTACCCACAATCATCACGGTATATTCAGGTCCTTCAATGAAAGATTCTGCAATGATACCATCTGTTGATAAATTCCATCCTCTATATCCTTCAAACATTTTTGATACTTGTGTGCTTAAGGCAGCTTCTGTTTCAACTACATTTTTAATACCCACTCCTAAACTACCACCAGAAACTGCTGGTTTTACAATTAAAGGGCTACCTAATTTTTCAATAATAGAAGAAGTATTAAAAGCGGCATCCCTAATAGTTTCCCATTTAGGAGTAGCTACACCTGCTTGATCAAAAGCCTGTTTCATTGGAATTTTAGATGTAGTAATTTGATAAAAATAATCATTAGCACCTGTATATACTAATTGTTTTGAATCTAATGTTTTGATTACAGAGAGGCCAGGGGCTCCATTAATTTCATCACCATCACATAAATTTAGCACTACCGGAAAATAAATTCCTTTTTCTCTTTCATGTGCAATTTCTTGCACAATCATTTTATAATTTTCTAAAGTTACGGGCTGCCATTTCCAAGGAATTTCTAGAGCTGCAAATACGCGCGTATATTCTTCAATACTTTGACTAAAATCATAATAGTAGGCTAGGTTTGGATCTGGATTATCCAAGGCAGGGGCCAATACCCATACTTTCAAATGTCCTACTGGAACAAAAGGAAAAAATAAGTTACGAATAGTAGTCAACGCTGTTCAAAAGGGTTAGTATATTATTTGATGAAGTTATAAAATATATACTACTAGCAAATTATTATAGCTATAAATTTACTAATTACTATTATCTCATTTTTTTTTCTACTACATACTCATTTAGAAAATGCTACCATCAGATAATTTACAATAAAATTAAGTACCCTTTGTATAATATATAATACTGTATATCAATAGGTTAGCAAAAATTTATTTTATTGCAGTAGACTCATAAAATAATACAATATGCAAAGCCAAGTAATTATATGTGACACACAAATTTTATTTGCAAAGGGTTTTAGTTTTATAATTAAAGACAACCCCCATTGCATTGACTATCATATTATAAAAAGTATTGAAGAATTAAATGATTATTTGGTTCAAGATACAAGAAGGGATACCCTACCTCTTGTTTTAGTAGTAGATAGTACTATGTTTAATTTTAATGCATCAGTAACTTTAGATCAAATTAAAGAAATAAAGTCAAAAATGGGTATGATGGTAATATATAACGATTTAGATGACGCTCATTTATTTCAATTAATAGAGAGTGGTGTTTCTGTTATTGTTTCAAGAACTGCTAGTGTAGATGAATGTTCAAAAGCGCTAGAAATGGCTAGACAACAAAAAATTTATTTTTGTAATCGAATAGCAGATAAAGTATTTACCTTAATGAATCAAATGGATAAAATAAAATTAAGGGAAAAAGTACACCAGCTTCATACTTATGATAAATATATTTTAGTTCGAATATGTGAAGAAGCTTCGAGTAAACAGATTGCCTATGAAGTAGGACACAGTAAAAGAACTATTGAAGGTCATCGTACAAAAATGATGCAACAACTTGAAGTCAAAAATTTAGCTGGTTTAGTGAAAGCTGCTTTTATGTCAAAACTATATGACCATTACTTAGAAAATCCTGGCTTATACGATGTAACCGCATTAGCTAAAACGTCTTCTTTATAAAAAGAAATAGTTTTAAAATTGCCGTCAATATATTTTTGGGCCTGATCGGTGAAGTGAGATGAATTAGAAAAGCGACTTTGGCCTCCCGTAATAATTGTTTTAGCTTCAAGTTTTTTCCCAAAACTTACAGCAGCAATAAAACTACTTCCTGAATAACCATATCGCTTTAAAGTATTTTCATACCTCTTACTCTCAAATGCAGGTAAAGAGCCCCATTTAGAGGAAGTTTGTCCTACAGCTATACTTGGAGCATTGTCACTAAATTTCTCTCCGGGATTTACTCTTTGGTATCTATTTATGTCTCCCCAAGGAATTTCCCAACTACCATAGGTATTTTCTAATTGTGATAAGGCAAGAGTAAGTAAACTTAATTTTTTTTCATTAGTCACTTCATTTACCATTTGCTGGTACTTTTTAATTATTTGAGTAGCGGCTTCTTCTGTACTTGCTGCTGGAATTTCCTTAGACCAAATATTGGCCCATTCAATAGCAATAGTGGTAGCAATTGAGTGAATATTTGCATCATGATCCCATTGAGCTAAGTAGTTGATAGCTTTTCTTTCTTTATCACTTAATTGAATTTTTTGAGCATAAGTAATAAAAGAAGGCAATAAAATATCAAATGCCACTAAGTGTTTATTGTAACCCAATTCAATTAATTCATCTAAAGAAATTTTATCAATTTTACTTAATAATTGAACGGCATTAATTCCACGCCCATTTTCTCCATCGGGTGCCATATAATGTGGGTAGTCTTTTTCTTTAGGACTATTTATTCCTGCTACTGTAAAAGGGGTTGCGTTACAATTTTGTAACCAACCATTACTAGGATTAATACTTTGAACAATTTCATTTAAAGCATGAACACCCAACCAATTAGTGGATTTAATAGAACCATCTACTGGTACACTGAAATCGAAGTTTTTATTTCTCTTGGGCATAAAATTTCCATGCCAATAGGCAATGTTTCCATCTGCATCAGCATAGACGGTATTGTTACTATTATTTCCTAATAAGGATAATGCATTTTGATACTCTTTTAAATTTTTAGCTTTAGTTCTTAACCAACATTCCATTAAGGCATTTAAAGAACGATTATTTTCCTTCAAGCTTAACCATTTTCCATTTTTACTACCCATTACAGGTCCATGTAGGGTACGATAAGTTGTAAATATTTTAGATTTTATTTGCCCATCTTCCAAATACTGAATAGGAATATTTCTTTGTTTGACTGGTTGTACACTTTGTTCATAATGTGATACCCAACCAGTTTTATTTTTAGCTACTATTTCTTCATACACATCGGCTACATCTGCATAACTACTGGTATGCATAAATCCTAGATGTTCATTAAAACCCTGATAAATAAACATTTGACCCCAGGTAACCGCACCATATACATTTAATCCTTGTTCGCTTGCCATATGAATTTCACTTCTGAAATAAAATGGTACGTGGGGATTAATATACAATAGTGCATTACCATTTTTACTGTGAACAGGAGCAATGGCAAAACCATTAGAACCTTTTTGTATTTTTTCTTCTAAAGCAAAAGGCTGCTCTATTGATTGCACTACTAATTTTTCATTTCCTACAACTGGCCCATAAAAAGAAGCCACTTGATCAGCTTTAATACCTCCAGTTCTGGTGGGAGATACACTACCATCGGTCCACATTAAATGATACCAAGGCTTGTAATATTGAATTGCTTTTGGATGTACTTCGGGATGTTTAAATAAATAATAATTTAAACCATCGGCATGAGCTTGTAATAACTCTTTAAACCATGAAGGGCTATTATTATAATCTTGAATAGCTGCAATACTATCTTGAATTAGACGCATCATTAAGTCTTCATAAATTGCGGTAGGTCCTTTTAGTTCTGCTGTTCTACCCAGCATTTCTAAATAGTTTAATTCTATTTGAGGGGCATTTTCTTCACTTTGTGCATACATTAATCCAAAAATAGCATCCGCATCGGTTTTGCCGTACACATGAGCAATGCCCCATTGGTCTCTATAAATAGTTACTTGATTTGCGTGTTTTTCCCATCTTGCCATTTCACTAGCACTTATTTTTTGTGCAGTACTATTTAGGCAAATACTCATGAGTATGAAAATAAAACAGCTATAGAAATTATATTTCATGGACATTATAAGTTTTATGAATTTTCAAATTAAGCAAAAAAAGCACAAACTTTTTGGTTTGTGCTTTTTGTTTGAAAGTTTAGATACCCCAGGTTTTCATTCTCTCTAAGTCTATTTTTACACATTCTAATGGGGGTTTACCTTGATAGGATTCTTGTTCAATTATATAATGATGCGCACCTCCTATTTTTTTAGCAAGTAAAGAAATCGCTTTAGGATCTACAACACCGTCTCCTAAAATGGTACTTTCATAGCCATCATTCATTTCACCTTTCTCAGCTTTAATTTCATCTTTAACATGTAAGGATTGAAAACGTCCTGGATATTTTTCTATCCATTCTGCACCTCTACCCCCAGCACCATACATATTGCCAAAATCTAATTGATGTATCACTAAATTAGGATCTGTTTTTTGTAGAATAAGATCATACATTAAAATTCCATTTAATTTTTCTTTAAATTCAAAATCGTGGTTATGATATCCAAATTTCATCCCTTGTGTTTTACATAATTCACCTGATTGATTAAACACATCTATTTGTAACATAAGTCCATCATAAGTGCTTCTTAATTTATTATCTATAGAAGGGCTTATGACATATTCTTGTCCCACTATTGCAGCATCTTCTACCGTACGTTTCCAGGCATCGGTAAATTCTTTTTTTGAATTATCCCAGTGATTTGCGTTCATAACTGTATGTCCACTTAGCATTTTTAAACCAAGGTCATTCAATACTTTTTTAAATTCACTGGCTGTCCATCCATAAAATTTTCTATTGACATAGTTTGCGTGTTCAACATATTCAAATCCCATTTTAGATAATGCAGTTAATGTTTCCAATGGTTTTTTATACATGTCTTCACGAACGGAATATAATTGAACTCCAATTATATTTTTTTTAGAGGCTTTATAGTTATTGGACCATAAAGTACTTGGTCTAACGCTAGCACCAAGTATGGCAATAGATGCATTTTGTATAAATTTTCTTCTTGAGTTTTTCATAAGCATCGTTTTAGTATTTAAACTTACAATTTTTTAGTCATTAATCTTCCACCTTTGTATTTTTAATGGGTTTTTTATCAATATATTCCGAACGATCTAATTTATGTTTACCCGTGGTAACCTCATCCAAAGTATTACCATTGTATAAACGACCATTCTTCATTACCCATTGAATAGTATTTGTATTGCGAATATTATCTAAAGGATTTTTATCAAGAATAATTAAGTCAGCTAATTTACCCACTTCCAAGCTACCTAAGTCTTTGTCTAATCCCAATCCAGTGGCACCTAAAATAGTAGCAGTTTTTAATGCATCTATATTGCGCATACCACCACTTTGCATAGACCAAAGTTCCCAATGGTATCCTAGACCTTGCAATTGTCCGTGACTACCAATACCTGAAAGACCTCCTTCTTCTACAATTTTTTTCATGCTCTTTGCATGTTTTTGGAAAACATGTTCTTCGGGTAAAAACCATGTAGCTCTTCGACGAGATTTAGCAGCCAATTCTTCATAAGGAGTAAAGTATTGCATTTTTTCATTACTATATGGGTTTTCATTTTCATAATAATAGTTTTCTGCCCAAGGTCCTCCATAGGATACGAGTAAAGTGGGAGTTACTATCATTTTAGAAGCAGCAATTGTTTTTACAACATCATTATATAAAGGATAGATAGGTATGGAGTGTTCGTGACCAGGATAGCCATCTAACAAGTTAGTCATATTCAATTTAAAATCTAAACCCCCTTCAGTTGTAGGCATTAAATGTTGATTCTTTGCTGCTTGTATTATCCATTGTCTGTGTTTACGATTACCTACTAAATACATTTTAATATATTTAGTATTATAGTATTTACTATATTGGCTTAATATCGATTCTGCTTGTGCTGAATCTTTTAAGTTGTAGGCCCAATAACCTACACCAGGTCCTGTGGAATAGACTCTTGGTCCTACCATCATACCTGCTTCCACCATATCACTATAGGTTAATACATCGGTGGTAGCTGTTTGAGGATCACGTGTAGTAGTAACTCCATAAGCAAGATTGGCAGCATAAACCCATGCCTGAGTTTTATGAATACCCCAACTAGGCCACATATGTGAATGGGTATCTACAAATCCAGGAACAATAGTTTTACCAGCTACATTTACTTTTTCAGTACCGCTTGCTACTTTTAAACTACCCGATTTGCCAATGGCTTTAATACGATTATTAACAATATAAATATCACCTCTGCTAATCACTTCATCTCCTTTCATTGTAATAATTCTTGCACCGGATAAAAGTATATTAGATAGAGGGAGATCTTTTTCATAAAAAACATTTACCCAATTTTCAGTGGCTTTGTATTTTGGATCTTCTTTCTTTTCTAACTTTTTAGCACTTACTTCTTTTTTTGTGCTGTCTTTAGTAGTAGTATCTTTTTTTATAGCGGCCTCTACTTTTTTAGCCATGGCGATACTATCGTCAAAAGCATAAGAGGCTGCTATATCATAAGTGAAATGTGCCGCCCCTAAACTGTAATGAACAATTTTGCCATTGGCTTCCCAAGAAGGAAACTCTCCTCCCATTTCTGTTAGAAGTTTACTGGGGAATGCTGCGTTTTTTGCATCTGCTACAGAAATATCTACTAATTTACCTGTTTGAGGAATAGTTATGTAATAAATATTATTATTTACTTGTGCAATCGCAGCTTTACCTAAAGGGGACATTAAAATTGTATTCGCACTAGAAGCAGGATTATTTTCTTTCGCTGCATCGTCTTGTTCTTCTACCATGTCTAAAACATCTGCAATGGGTTTACCTTTATGTTGTGCAATACTTCCAAAAGTGGTAATGCCAGTAATCTTTACAATTTCTTTTTCATCTCCACCATCCCATTGTATTGAAATTAGTTTTCCATTGTTATTTAAATAAATACGGTTTTCTCCATTTACAAAATGAGCGTTATTGCGTCCATTAGCTTTATCAATAACATGTATACTACCATCATTTAAATTTAACCAACATAATTCATCTTCGTCATCGTTGTAAGTGGGATCTTTCGAATCTTTAAATTTTTGAGAGCTAGTTCTGTTGAAAACAATTCTATCTCCATTTTCATTCACTGCTAGACTTTGGTATAAAGCATTCTCTTTGGTAAGTATGGTTTCTTTGCCAGAAGCTACCTCTATACTTCTTATACTTCCACCATTTTCTCCCCAAGTAGCAAAATAAATAGTTTTACCATTGGGGCTCCATATAGGTTGAGCTTCTGTAAAATTATTTTTTGTTAATTTTCTGGGGTTTCCATTAGGATACTCCATTACATATAATTTATTCAATGCAGTAAAAGCTAATTTTTTTCCATCTGGAGAAGGAACTGCATCTCTTATTTGAGTCACTTTTGCAGCACTGGTATCTTTAATAGGATATTTAAAAAATACCTCAGGACCCATTTCAATTTTTGCATCTACGGTGTAACTAATTTCTTTTTGGGCCGAGGTTTCAATATCTATACTATGAATTTTTCCACCATAAGAAGCTAGTAGGTATTTACTATCAGGTGTGAAAGTCATAGTGGGTAACACACCTAATACTGCAATAGATTCTTGATCATCTCTTTGTACAGGATATGCTAACCAAGTTTCTTCACCGGTTGATAAGTTGCGTTTCACCAATCCAGTTTTATCTTCAAATCTTGTTCCGTAAACTAACCATTTACCATCTTTAGAAAGTACAGGCGTGAAAGCAGAACCATATCTAGATGCAATAGTTCTCGTCGTTCCCTTTTCTCTATCATACACGCCAATACTATATTGAGGTAGCATGGCATTGTAGTTCCAAGCACTCATTCTAGCTGAATAATAAATAAATCTTCCATCAGGACTTACTGCAGGATCAATGGTTTTTAAAGCTGCAGGTAAAGAAATTAATGAAGTACCTGCCCCGCCATTTTTATGCATTAAATATAATTTTGTATTTCTTCTACCTTTTGTATACACTATATAATTACCATCTGGAGTATAAACTGCTCCAGGAAAATTTTGATTTTGATCTTCAGTCAAAGCAATGGTATCTTTTTTCTCCATATCTATATACCATAAATTTTCAGCACCGCCTCTATCAGAAATAAAAAGAATTCTTTTTCCATCCGGACTAAAACTTGGATGATTGTCGTATGCTAATCCTTTGGTAACAGGAATTGCTTTTCCACCCTCTATAGGCATACTATAAATATCTCCCATCAAATCAAACAAAATTGTTTTTCCATCAGGACTAATACTTAATGATGTCCAAGTACCTTCATTAGTTTGTATGGGAATAGCACGTGTTGCTTTTAAAGGCATTCCCTTGAAACTTGTAAAGAGCATGCTGTCTTTGGTAGTTATTATTTTTGTTTGCGCATTGCTGTTGCTTAAACTTAATAAGAGTAAAAGCATCCAAGTAAAAATGTGTTCAATGGTATATTTTCTCATTATAATTTTTTTTGAAAGTTAACTAAATAGGTCAAAAAACTGCCAAAATTTACCTTTCATATAAAAACCAGTCTAAAATGCGCTTAAAATTACTTCAAAATTTAACTCTTTACGAATGGGGTCGTAAATTTACAAATATGCAAAAGAACTATTCATTTAAGATTTATTTTATATGTATTTTACTATTAGTAAGTTATGTGTCAAAGGCTCAAAACTTTCAAATTGAGGGTACTATTATGGATAGCTTATCAAAAAGAACTTTGCCTTATGCCACTGTCTCTTTGGTACGTGCTAAAGACTCTTCCTTAGTTAGTTTTGCAAGAAGTAATGATCAAGGTTTTTTCACTATTAAAAATGTAGCAGCAGGTAAATACTTATTGTCAATTTCTTATGTAGGATATCAACAACAATGGTTGGCTTTTAAAACGGGTTCTAATGCAGTTTTAAATGTGGGTAGTATCTACTTAGAAGACGCCAGTAAAATTTCTTCTGTCACCGTTACTGCTCGTAGGCCCCCTGTGGTGATTAATGGAGACTCTATTGAATTCAATGCAGAAAATTTTAAAACAGCACCCAATGCTGTTGTGGAAGATTTATTGAAAAAAATGCCAGGGATTGAAGTAGATAAGTCAGGAGCAATAACAGTGAATGGAAAAACAGTGACAAAGGTTTTTGTAAATGGTAAAGAATTTTTTACAGGAGATCCTAAAATGGCCACAAAAAATTTACCTGCTGATGCCATTGATAAAATACAGGTGTATGATCGTAAATCGGATCAAGCTATGTTTACTGGTATCGATGATGGAACCGAAGAAACTGCAATTAATTTAAAAGTAAAAAAAGATAGAAACCAATCCAATTTTGGAAAATTAACCGGAGGCGCTGGGACACCCAGTAGATTTGACGCTCAAGGTAATTGGAATAGATTAAATAATGACGAACAATATTCATTAATTGGGACTGCCAATAATACTAATAGACAAGGTTTTACCAGTAGGGATATTACTAATTTCTCAGGGGGTGGCGGAGGAAGACCTGGAGCGGGAGGAGGAGTGATACTTAATTTTGGAGGAGGAGGTGGAACCGATAATAATGCACAAGGCGTAGCTACTACACTATCAGGAGGCGGTAATTATTCTAATTTATTTAACGATAAAAAAACAAATTTCAATGCTAATTTTTCAGTGAATGATGTAGAGCGTAATAATAATAGTCATTCCTTGACACAAAACTTAACACCTGGAAATATATTTAATAGAAGTTCAAGCTCAAGATCGGTTACCAGAAATCAACAACAGAATTATGGAAGTACCATTGATCAAACTGTCTCTGAAAGTTTTTCTTATAAATTCACTCCTAGTATAGGTAAGCAACATGGAACTTCTGAGTCTTATGATACTACTGAAACATATTTACCAGATGCTTTCAAAACAAAAACTAATGCAACAAGATCTGCATCTACAAGTATCACCGATGCTACCAATGCTGCAAGTAATTTATTATTAAGAAAAAAGTTTGCAAAAAAAGGAAGAACCATTTCTTCTACTATTACAAATAGTTATAATGAGTCTAATGCTACAGGAACTCAATATACTGATCAGTTTATTTATGGTAATAACGGACTATTATTAAAAGATTCTATTTTAGATCAACATAATATTAGAAAAGGTAATACACTTACTTATTCAGCTAATGTTGTTTACACAGAGCCTTTGGGTAAAAGATCTTTATTAGAATTAAATGCATATTTAAGTCAAAGCATAGGCAAAACCAGTAAGAAAGTTTATGATAAAAATACCTCTTCTTCATTGTATGATCAATTGAACTCAAGGCTTACCAACGAATTTAATAGTGATTATATTTACAGTGGAGGTGGAATGAATTTTAGAACCAATCAAAGAAAATATAATTTTTCTACTGGATTTTCTTTACAAAGTGCTAGGCTAACTGGAGAAAATTTGAGCGCTCATACAAAATTGAACCAAGTATTTCAAGATATCTTACCCTCCGCAATGTATCAGTATAATTTCTCTCAAACAAAGAATTTAAATATTAATTATCGCACGTCAACTAATCAACCCTCTTTAACGCAATTACAACCTGTTTTAGACCAAAGTAATATTAATAGACAAACTATTGGTAATCCAGATTTGAAAAGAAGCTATGTTCATAATTTGAATATTCGTTTTTTCTCCTCAAAAATTATTTCTGGGCGTAATTTCTTTGCTTTATTAAATGCCTCTACTACCAATAATTCAATTGTTAATTATGATAGTATATTACCTAGTAGAGTTACTTTATCAAAACCAGTGAACGTAAATGGAGCGTATAGAGTGAATGGTACTGTGAATTATGGTTTTAGTTTAAAGAAAATATATTCAAGAATTAACTTTGGTTTGAATGGAGGCATTAGTAATAATATATCTTATGCCAACGCTATATTGAATACAATTGTTACCAAGACAGCAGGACCTTCAGTGTCCTATAATTTCCAATTAGATGATGTAATTGATATCGATGTTTCTACTAGATATTTGTATAGTAAAACTAATAATGCTATTAACCCTGCTTTAAATACTAATTACTTAACAAAAGTATTTAGTGCTGAGATGAATAATTATTTACCCTTAAATTTTTTATTAAATCAGAGCTTTACTTATACAATAAATTCTGGAAGAGCGGAAGGGTATAATACCGCTATTCCTATTTGGAATGCCAGCTTTTCCAAATTTTTTATGAAAAATAAAAAAGCAGAATTAAGGTTTAGTGCTTTTGATTTATTAAATAAAAATGCGGGTATTTCCAGAAACGTATCTCAAAATCAAATTGTGGACCAACAGTATAATGTAATTAATCAATATTTTTTAGTAAGCTTTATTTATAGTTTACAAAAATCTGGATTAGGTGGCGGTGGTCCAAGAAATGTTACCATTCGTATGAATTAATTAACTTTATATTAATAACCATTTAAATAATTAATATGTATAAAAAATTGCTAGTATTTATAATGATCCTATTGTCATTCAAAAGTTCATTTGCACAAGTAAAAGAGGGTAAGTTAATTTTCGAACGTAAAGTGAATATGTATAAAATGATTACCGATCCCGAAATGAGAGCTCGTATTCCAGAATTTAGAATAGATAAATTTGAACTTTTATTTAATGAGCAGGCTAGTATGTTTAAAACCATTCCGGATGAAGATGCTCCAGATCCTTTTGCTAATAGCGGTGGAGGTGGTGACAGGGGAGGTATGCGTTTTAATTTTAGAATGCCTGAAACAGCTACCTATACCGATATTGCTAATCAAATGCAATATGAATCTCGATCACTTTTTGAAAAAGATTTTTTAATTGTAGATTCTTTGAAACCCATTGCATGGAAATTATCAGAAGAAACTAAAACTATTGCAAAGTTTGTTTGTAAAAAAGCAACTGCAATGATTACCCCTCAACAAATGAGTATGCGTTTTGGAGGAGGCGGAAGAAATAGAAATAATGCAGATACTGCAGCACCCGCGAAACCTAAAGAAGAAGAGATAGTAGTGTGGTATACTGAGTCCATTCCGGTATCTATTGGTCCTGATAGTTATGCAGGTTTGCCAGGTGCAATATTAGAAGTGGATAGTGGAAATGGTACTAATGTGACTACTGCTACTGAATATACAGCTAAATATGCTTCCAAAGAATTAAAACAACCTAACAAAGGAGAAAAAATGAATCGTGCTCAATTTCAAGAGAGTATGAGGAAAATTATGCAAGACATGCAAAGAGGTGGAGGTATGCGTATTAGAATTAATCAATAGTCCATTTCCAACCTATGGTTATAGACCTGGGCTCACCTAAATAATAAGCATAAGCACTACTACCTTTTACACTAAAGTTTTTGGTTGCCATAGAAGAATAATAGGTATTCGTGAGGTTCAATATATTCAACCATAGCTCTGATTTTTTTAATTGAATTCCAATTCTTGCATTCATTAAATCAAAACCAGGATATTTAGTAGTATTTATTTCATCCATAAAATAACTAGATTGGTGTTGCCATTCTAGAGCGCTTCTCAATATTGAAAAGGGTTTCCAAGAAACACTTAAATTATTGAATACATGTGGTGCTGCATTCATTTCTTTGCCACTAACATCTACACCCTTTATAATTGAGTTGGTATAAGTGTGTTTTGCAGTGCTTCCGTTTAAGTTAATTTCAAATTTAGGGGATACCATATACCTTATTTGGTATTCAATTCCTTTATGACTTGTGGTACCTGCATTTTGATTTAAATTCACTCCATCGGTTTGTCTAACAGAAATAATTTCATTGTTACCTTGTAGTGTATATAGAGAAAATTCTGCAGCTATTTTTTTATTTTGATACCAAATACCCCATTCCCAATTGGAAAAATCTTGTGGTAATAAATAAGGAACTCTTACAGTATTGTATATTTCAGTAATTTGAGGCGGTACAAAACCTTTACTATAATTGAAATAGGTACCCAAGTATTTAACATTATAACTTAAACCTAATTTAGGGGACCACTGTGTAAAATTATTTTTGGAAGACGGAGTTCCTAGTGGAAGTAAGTTATAAAATAGATATTCAAAATTATCATAGCGCATAGTTAGATTTAAATGAAGAAACTTAGAGAAATTTGCTATATAATTAAAGTATATAGCTTTATTATTAATTTGCGTATTATAATTAGTTATTAAAGAATCTGTAGTTGGGAACATAATCTTTGTATACTTCCCAAGAGTGGTGTCTTTTAAAATATCTATATAATGTGCAACTAGATTTTGATGAGTCATATCCCAATAACCTCCTATTATTATTTTGCTATCCCATAATTTTAAATTCCAGTTTTGTTGTAGATCTAATACATAAGCGTCGAAGTGATTACTATTAACTTGTCCTTTAAATTTTGTTGGAATGGAGGTAGACGCAATCGCATAGGCAGGATTTTGATCCATGGTATTATTTCGGTACATAAAATTTAAAGACATAGTAGCATATTTATTCCAATCATATTCCAGGTTTTGTCTACATCTCAAAGCATTAATTTTTCTATACGTAAAGGTTTGTTGTGTGCTAAAATTTTTTTGAAAAAATTTAATACTATCTAAAGAACCAGTCATTTGAGTAAAATAGTCTATATATTGAATATTTTGATATCCCTTTAATTTTTTATTTATGTCAAAATTTCTTTTCAGACTTAACGATTTTTTTGAAAAATCACTGTACTCTGTAATACCATTTTTTTGATCGGTCCAACTGGTATTGATAAGCCATCCTCCTTTTTTGGTAGGACCGCTCCAAGCCCCCTCCCATTTTTTATATCCTGTGTTATTTATTTGTGTGCTCATAAAAGCAGAGGGTTTTTCGGAAATGGGATTAGTTATAATATTTACCACTCCACCAATGGCTTCAGCTCCATAAATAGCAGAGGCAGGTCCTTTAATAACTTCAATCTTGTGAATATTACTTGTATTAATTTCTATAAGTGCGTTACTACTAAATAAACCACTGGTTCTTATAGGCATCCCATCTTCTAAATATAAATAAAGGCCTTTTAAGGAAATAGGTTGTCGAATAGCCATCATATGTTGCTCATTGCCAATAGTAGGCATATACACACCACTTACTTTATTTAATAAAAAATCTAATCTTTGAGCTTTGGTTTCCAGAATTGTGCTGGGAGATAAAACGGAAATGGCAATAGGTGTGGCTGTTCTTTTTTCTTTAAATTTATTGGCTGTAACTATAATAGTAGTTAGTTCATTATAGCTGGTATCCTGTGCCGACACAATGGTTATACCAAAAATTAAAATGGATAGAATAAATTTTCTTAAAAAAACCATATTTGCAAATTTAGTAGTTAATTTAGTTATTCGTTTTTTCGTAGAACCTTATTTATCATCAAATAAATTTTATTCAATGCGTAAAATCTTCCTTTTGTTTACAATTTTTTTCTTAGTAGAAGCTAATGCACAAGTAAAAACTTTACGCGAACAGGCTACTATTATTAATGAAGTTTTAGCAGATCGTCTTAATAATGTATTACCCATTTTGATGGATCGTACACAATTAGATTGCTGGGTGCTTATTACAAGGGAATATAATGAAGATCCCATTGTGAAAACAATGTTACCTGCTGAATGGCTTTCAGCTAGAAGAAGAACTATTTTGGTTTTTTATAGAAATAAACAAAAAAATACAATTGAAAAATATGCAGTAGCAAGGTATGCAGTAGGTACAGAAATAACTGCAGCTTGGGATGTTGCAGCCTATCCTAATCAATGGGATGCACTCACTGCATTACTAAGAAAACTAAATCCGAATAAAATTGCAATTAATAACTCGGCAGACTATGGTCATGCCGATGGTTTAGATCATACAGAATATATTGAATTTATACAAAGTTTAAATACAAACGAACAGTCGAAAATAGTTTCAGCAGAGCCTTTAGCAGTGAGTTGGCTAGAAACAAGGACAGACAAAGAAATGCGACTCTATCCTACGTTATTAAAAATTACTCACGCAATAATTAAAGAAGGCTTTAGTAATAAAGTTATACAACCTAATAAAACAACTACTCAAGATTTAGTTTGGTGGTTTAGACAAAAATTGAGTGATAAAGGACTTTCTACTTGGTTTCATCCCTCTGTTGAAATACAAAGAAGATTGAGTAACGATGAAGATGAAGTCATTAGACCTGGTGATTTTTTACATGTTGATTTTGGTATTACCTACTTAAGATTAAATTCTGATGTTCAAGAACAAGCCTATGTTTTACTTCCTACAGAAAAAGAAGTACCTACTGCATTACAAGCTGCTTTTGTAAAAACAAATCAATTACAAGATTTTTTAACTAACGAATTTGAAGTGGGTAAATCGGGTAATCAAATTTTAAAGCAAGCACTCACAAATGCGAAGGAGGCAGGCATTAACCCCAGTATTTATACACACCCAATTGGATTTCACGGTCACGCAGCAGGTACGACTATAGGAATGTGGGATATGCAAAATGGTGTACCTGGAACGGGTGATTATACTATGAAAGCTAAGACCTGCTATTCCATTGAACTAAATGCTACTCATACATTAGCAGGTTGGGATAAGCCAGTAAGAGTGGCGCTGGAACAAAATGGTTATTTTAGTGGTCATAGTTTTGAATATATAGATGGAAGACAAACTAAAATTCATGTCATTCAGTCCCATTAGATTTTATTTAGAAAAGTAGTGCACTATATAAAAAGTGATGGCTGCTAAAACACCACTTACTGGAATAGTTAATATCCAAGCCCATAATAAATTGGTAGTAACGCCCCATCTCACTGCACTCAAACGTTTGGTGGCACCCACTCCAATAATAGAACCTGTTATAGTGTGTGTAGTAGAAACCGGAATACCCATTTGACCCGTAAAAAATAAAGTAAAGGCGCCCGCTGTTTCAGCTGCTACTCCTTCTAAAGGAGTCACTTTAGTAATTTTAGAGCCCATTGTTTTTACAATTTTCCAACCACCACTCATAGTACCTAGGCCAATTGCTAAATAACAAGCTACAGGTACCCAACTAGGTAATTGACTAAATTCTTGTATGCTACCATTGGCTATTAAAGCAGCTCCAATAATTCCCATTACTTTTTGTGCATCATTGCCACCATGTCCAATACTGAAAGCAGCCGAACTAAATAACTGTAATTTTTTAAACATATTAGCCACTGTATGTGCAGTAGGTGTTTTAAATTTTTCTACATACCAATAGATCATCATGAATAAAATGGAAGCACCTATAATTCCATATACAATAATAGAGTTATCGGCCTTGTCAATCTCACTTGCAAAAGATTTTTGAATATTAAATTTCGTAAGTTTTGATTTTACTTTATCTTCATTTTTATTAGCGATCGGATAAATTGCATTAAGCGCTACAAGGGTGGTATCTAAATTTGCAGCTCCTTCTAAATATAATTTTATTGGTATTTTATAATCTTCTGTTTTAATTTTAGCAATGTCATATTCAGCTTTTGCTGCTGCATTTTCTGGGGCTTTTGCTTCAAGTACTAAAAAATCATTTGCATTTCTAACCGCATCTTTTAATTTACTCACTGCTATATTTTTTAACCAACCACTATCATTGGCAATAGAAGCAATTTTATTAGCCGAACTATTATCGAAATTTGATAAATAAGGTTCTAGATGAATATAGTAAGAATTTGCTTTTTCTAATTTTTCTTCATTTGTTTGAAGAGCTGCCTTTAAAATTGAATCATCTTGCTTTTTTTCAAGTCCAATTTTGATTGTAGCAATTTCTTTTTCGTATTTATCAATATTATAAAACTTTTGAACGTTCTCTTTAATTTTTGAATCTTCAAATTTATCAAACATGATTACAGTTCCAAAGGTAGCTAAGGCAATGATGGCTAGTCGCCACCAAATATTACGCATAATGGTTACTATGGCTATGAACATAGATATAATAATACCAATAATAGGAGCTAGAAAAATGAATAGGATTGTTTTTATAATAGTTTCACTGTCTACAATTTTTGCCCAAGAAAAATTGATGCCTTTAATCATTAAAGCATGAGCTATAGCCGCTCCAGCAAAGCCTCCTATAAGAGTGTGAGAGGATGAAGATGGAATTCCATACCACCAAGTGAGTAGGTTCCAAAATATAGCAGCTAATAAACCTGAAAAAATTACAGGTAAGGTAATGAAATCTTTATATACAGTTTTACTAATGGAATTGGCTACTGCATGGTCTTTAAAAATCCAAAATGCTACGGAGTTAAATAGAGCTGCCCATAATACCGCCTGAAAGGGTGTTAATACTTTAGTAGAAACTACAGTGGCTATAGAATTGGCAGCATCATGGAATCCATTGATATAGTCAAATATGAGCGCTAAAGCTATAATGATAATTAATAAAGTCATCGTGAAAGTATTAAGCGTACTTGATAATGATAGATTCAATTACATTAGATACATCTTCAATTTTATCCGTTGCAATTTCAAGTACCTGATATATTTCTCTTTTTTTAATAACTTCTTTGAAGTCATTCTCTTGTTCAAATAATTTTTCAATGCTCATATCAAATACATCATCTGCCTGATTTTCAATACTATTCACTTTAATCATGGCTTCCGTCATTTCTTTTATACTATTCATATTGCGTAAACCCAATACCGCCTTCTTTGTTTCTTGTGTTCCTTGTAAAATTAATTCTGCCAATTTGTTTATTCCCGTATCGTTAGGATTTACTTTATAAAAGTTTATCTTTTTAGCGGAAGAATAAATATAATCTGCAATGTCATCTAAAGAGGTAGCCAAGTAATGAATATCTTCTCTGTCAAAAGGAGTAATGAAATTTCTACCTAATTCGGTAAAAACAGTATGTGTTAAATCATCGTTCTTATGTTCTAAATTTTCAATTTGGGCTAAAATATTAGCTCTTACATCAGCATCTGGTTCATTCACCATTTCTTTCAATTTGATACCCATTTGATTTACATGTTCGGCCACTTCTTCGAATAACTGAAAGAAAACTCTGTCTTTAGGTAAAAAAATTTTCATGATTGAATTGAAGTCCATAATGATGCTTTTATAGGTTTGAGAAATGCATTACAAAAGTCTCATTTTGAGCTCAAAAGGGGGTATGACCTATATTACCAAATTGTTACCAAATCCCTTTCAAAAGGATTATTTTAAGATGAGTATGAAATAAATTTTGCTAATTAAAAAAGGGAGCAGCTTGCACTACTCCCTTTATAAAATCCATAGCTTTCCCCCAAAAGCTGACCAAAAATCAATTTTATAATTAAATAATAGATCTTTTTGAGTTACCTATTAAGTATCATAATAGGTTATTTCCTATATTTACTGCCCAAATCAAATTTTTTAATTAAGTTATTTACCTAATTTTATATTGATTATCAATGAAATACATTAAATCTATATTATTTTTCCTTTTTTTCTCTTTAGTCTTTATTCCAAAAGCAAAATCGTCTTTTTTAGAACTACCAGAAAGCTTTAAAATTTCAAATAATCCTTTTTTAGATAAAATTACAAGTTTAAAAGAACTAGAATACAAGGTTTTACTCTCCAAGCAAAATAAAATAATACCTGTTGAACAGACCCTCTTTAAAATCAATGGTCAAGAGCTCATAAAGACAAAAGAACAGCTCTACCTTCTTATATCTCAAACAGGGGTAATATATTGCTTAAAGGAAAAGCAAGACTCAAGTTATACATTTCAAAGAATTGATGCCACCATTAATATCAATTATAATATTGACTGTAATAATTTTATTTGGAATAATACTATCTATAGTTACGGAGGCTATGGTTTTTGGAAATTGAATGGGCATTTAAGAGCTTTTAACTTTTTAGATAAGGAATGGGATATTACTCCTACCAATCTTGAAATAATTTCCAATGGATCAAATTGGTTTGATAAAAAAGAAGGTAAATTATATGTGCCCTATCAATCCATTGTGAATGCAGGTATTAAAAATGGTGAAAATTTTAAGGGAACAAAAATTAATGATAGTTATTATTTAGACCTGGCTACTAAAAATTGGATAAAATTAGGGTCCTTAAACTCTAATACTAAAAAATTATTTAAAGATAATATTTCAAACTCCAATTTTTCTTTAGACAGTGGATATATTTATTTAGTTCAAGATGAAGCTTATTATTTAAATTTTATAAGTAATAAAATATATAAATCAAAGAATGCTGACCTCAATCAATTTTTTGTAAGAAGGACATTATGTCAAGATATATTTTATTATAAAGATTCTATTTATAGTTATAGTCCAGAGCAGCATAGCTTCTCTATCAAAAAATTATCATTTGACAACTTTGAATCTTTAAATTTTCCCATTTGGGGTTTAGATGATAATTATTTTTATATAGTTGCATTTATTATTTTAGTATTGACTGTATTGGGTTTTTCTATTTGGTTATTCAATAGAAGCCTTAACAGAAAGTTAGAACAAT
>CAZWTV010000010.1:0-28512 GCA_964637225.1 uncultured Sediminibacterium sp. | reverse complement strand
AGCCTGATGACTAGTGGGCAATTCACTTGCTTTAAAAACAAAGTCATTGGGATAATAAAAATTCAAACCTTGACCATCATTGCTTACATTAAAAAATTGAAGGGTGTCAATATATCTTTCACAAACATGAGTTTTAGGTAAAAAATTCATTTTTAATTTTGTAAATAACCACTTCTCTACACTCAATTTTTTATAAGTAAAAGAAGGCACCTTCAATGCTTTTTTTATTTTCCATGTTCTAAAATTATGATGCAAGTCTATGATATAGTCAAAGTCAATTTTTTGAAGAGATCGAATAGTATCATGGATATCTTGATCTAAAAAATGACAATAATCAATATTAGGATTGCCTACTACCAAATCCTGCATTGAAAGTTTGGTTAAAAAATGAATTTCTACGCCAGGTATTTGGTTTTTGGCACAACGAATGGCAGGTGAGGTTAAAACAATATCACCTATAGAAGAAAAACGTATAAATAATAAACGCATAAAATTATTTAACTACGGCAATTCGGTGTCTGTCTCTAAATAATCCAAATCCTTATGATAAGTCTCTTCCGTAAATACAAATGCTATGAGAGTAATTAACATTACAGTGGCTCCTGTAAATATGCCACTTTGTACTATATTCCATCCCATTTTCTTTTGTAAAATATCAAGGAATAAAAAATTTATTAAAGGTAAAGCACCTCGTACCATATTAGGTATGGTAGTGGCTGCTGTAGCTCTTAAATTAGTTCCAAATTGTTCTGCAGCCATTGTATTGAAAATTGCCCAGTATCCGGTACTAAATCCTAAAAATCCACAAATAGTATACATGCTAGCATCGCTATTATTCACACTACTAAAAAATAAAATCATACCAAGAATACTCAATGCATAAAATACAAGCAATGCTTTTTTTCTACTTTTAAAATATTGGCTCACATAACCAATAAGTAAATCACCAATTGCAATACCAATATATGCAAACATCACAGACTTACCAGAGTCAATTAAATTTATGCCATATAAATTAGAGGCAAACTTATTACTATAATTTACCATTACCCCAATTACAAACCATGTGGGTAAACCAATAAGTATGGCTTTGATATATTTTGAAAAACGTTTATAAGTAGTAAAAAAAGAGAGGAAATTTCCTTTGGAAATATTTGCTAATTTAGCCGACTCAAACATAAAGGACTCTGCTACTTTTACGCGTAATATTAAAAGAAAAAAACCAAGCACCCCGCCAATTTGATAACACAACCTCCAATCTGAGGTAACTTTAAAAGTAAAGTAGGCAAATACAGCGCCAAAAAGACCTACCCCAGCTACCATGGAGGTACCAATGCCTCTTTTATTTTTTGGTAACATTTCTGATACAAGTGTAATACCTGCACCTAATTCACCAGCCAAACCAATACCACCTATGAAACGACAATAAGCATATTGGTCTACTGTTTGCACAAAAGAAGTTAAAAAATTTGCAGCTGAATAAAGTACAATTGAACCAAATAACACTTTTAATCTGCCTTTTTTATCTCCCAGAATACCCCATAAAATACCGCCTAATAATAATCCAGACATTTGCCAGTTTATAATGTGGGCACTATCTGTAATAATAGTTTCGGCAGTAGCGCCTACGCTCATCACACTAGGCTGTCTAACAATAGTAAATAATAGCAAATCGTATACATCTACAAAATAACCTAGCGCTGCTACAAAGACAGGTAAAGAAAATAATCCAATTTGTTTATGAGTAGTCATAAGTTTAAAAAAGTATTTTAGTAAAATTATTTATGGGTTTTGTGTTTAAGTACTTGAATAATTACTGGTGCCGTAGTCACCAATACAATTCCTAAAACAATTACTTCTAAATGTTTTTTTAAATCAAATTGAAAATGATTTAATATATAAGATTGCAAAAAATGTCCAGCACAAAGCATAGAAGCTACCCATGCTATACATCCAATAACATTGAAATAAACAAACTTAGCTTTATCCATTTTCACAATACCAGCTACAATGGGCGCAAATGTTCTCACTATAGGAATAAATCTAGCAATAACAATAGCCCTGCCTCCATGTTTTTCGTAAAATTCTTGAGCTTGTACTAAATATTTTTTCTTGAAAAATAAATTTTCTTTCCAATCATACATAGTAGGACCCACATAATTTCCAATTTGATAACCCACATAATTTCCAACAATACCAGCGAAGGAAATAAAAGAAAATAAAATAAATAAATTTAACCATTCATTTTCACTAGCAAATATTTGTGCAGCTAAGGGGGCACTGTAAATGCCAGCTACAAAAAGTAAACTATCTCCAGGCAAGAAAAAACCAAAAAATAATCCGGTCTCAGCAAAAACGACAAATAAGAGCAACCAAAGGCCACCGTTCTCAATGTAATATTGTGGTTGTAATAATTGGCTCCAATGAAAAGCATCTAAAATTGTAAACATTACTATTCTATTTAAGCTTGTTCAGGATTTTCAAGAGCTCCTTCCCAATTGCTTACTACAGTAGTAGCTAAGCTATTACCAAGTACATTAGTGGTGGATCTAAACATATCACAAAAATGGTCAATGGGTAAAATTAAAGCAATCCCTTCAGGAGGAATATGAAACATAGCACAAGTAGCAGTAACAACAATTAAAGAGGCACGTGGCACCCCTGCTATACCTTTACTAGTTAACATTAAAACTATTAGCATTGTTAACTGTGTTGGAATATCTATTTGAACACCATATGCTTGAGCAATAGCCATACTTGCAAAAGTCATATACATCATACTTCCATCCAAATTAAAAGAATAACCTAAAGGAAGTATAAATGAAACAATTTTATCCTTACAACCAAAACGTACCAACTCTTCAGAAAGTTTAGGAAAAACAGCTTCACTACTAGTGGTACTAAAAGCAATAACTAAAGGAGAAGTTATTTGTTTTAGCAAGGAAGGAATTCTTTTACCAAGTATTAAAAACCCAACCCCTAAAAGAAAAATCCAAAGCACTCCTATACCCAATAAAAAATACATTAAATATTTACCATAAAAAGCAAATATGGCTAAACCTTTACTTGCTATTACTGCGGCAATAGCACCAAAAACTCCAAGTGGTGCAAAATTCATCACATAGCCCACCATTTTTAAAATAATATGAGAAATAGTTTCTAACGCTTTTATAAAACCTTTTGCTGCATCTCCTATAGCTGCAGCTGCCACACCAAAGAAAATACTGAAAATAACTATTTGTAAAATTTCATTATTGGCCATTGCCTCAATCATACTTTTAGGAAAAACATGCTCTACAAAATTGACCAAACTAAATGATTTTGTATTGCCAAGTAAATCTTTAGCTCCAGTGGTATCGGCATTATTTAAGGCAATACCTTCTCCAGGTTTGAAAATATTTACAAGCACAAGCCCAATAAGTAAACTAACTAAAGAAGCTGTAATAAACCATAACATCGCTTTCCCCCCTACACGACCCACTGTTTTTAAATCTCCCAGCTTTGCAATTCCAACTACAAGTGTTGTGAATACGAGTGGTGCAATTATCATTTGTACTAAACGTAAAAATATGGTGGTTAATAGCTTGCTATTTTTTGCAAAGACGCTTATAGTGTCTGTAGTATAATTTTCATGAATAAAATAGCCAAGAATGGCACCAGCCATCATGGCAATGACAATGTAAATAGTGAGTTTATTAGATTTTTTCATTGATTAGGAATTAATGCAATATAAGACTTAAGTATTAAAAAAATAGGTAAAAAAAGCTATCATTTTCCTTTAAAATATAGTTTGATTTTGCAAAAAAAGTACTATTTTCCAAGATAAATTGAAACCACAACAAACCAATTATTTATGAGTTTATTTAGAAAAAAAGATTTGACAGCTATGCTTGCCCAATCTGAGGATGGAGGTAAGGGTTTAAAACGCACTTTGGGTGCAGGAAATTTAATTGCCTTAGGAGTTGGAGCTATTATAGGTGCAGGTTTATTTGTTAGAACTGCAGCTGCTGCTGGCCAAGCCGCAGGTCCTGGTGTAACACTTTCTTTTATAGTGGCAGCCGTAGGTTGTGCTTTTGCTGGTTTATGTTATGCAGAATTTGCTGCCATGATTCCAATTTCTGGAAGTGCTTATGCATACTCATATGTCACTATGGGAGAAACTGTGGCATGGATCATTGGTTGGGCACTCATTATGGAATATGCTCTAGGCGCTGCCACCGTTTCAATTGCTTGGAGCGAATATTTAAATAAATTATTAGGTGGAGGAATACCATATGAATGGAGCCACTCTCCACTGGAAAGTATAACCGATTCTGCAGGAGTAGTGCATCATGGAATGATTAACGCACCCGCTTTAGCTATTCTATTATTATTAACCTTATTATTAATTAAAGGAACTCAAGAATCTGCAATTGTAAATGCTTTAATTGTTTTTATCAAAGTTGCCATTGTTCTATTATTTATTTTCTTAGGATGGCAATTCATTCGTCCTGAAAATCATACTCCCTATTTAATACCTGCTAATCAGCCCCCTGTTATAGATGCATCAGGTAAAGTGATTGCCGATTACTCTAGTGTATTTAAGCACGGCTGGGGCGGTGTATTGGGCGGAGCTGCTATCGTATTCTTTGCTTTCATTGGTTTTGATGCAGTATCCACAGCAGCTCAGGAAGCAAAAAATCCTAAAAGAGATATGCCCATTGGAATTTTAGGATCTTTAGTAGTTTGTACTATTTTATATATTTTATTTGGACACGTTTTAACTGGTGTTGCTAATTGGAAAGATTTTGTAGATCCTTTAAAAGGACGCGAAGCTTCAGTGGCCTATGCTATTTCAACTTATATGACTGGTTATGGCTGGTTAGCCACTGCAGTAACAGTAGCTATTTTAGCAGGATTTAGTTCTGTAATATTAGTCATGTTAATGGGACAATCACGTGTCTTTTACTCCATGGCCAACGATGGATTACTTCCAAAAGTATTCTCAGATTTACATCCCAAATTTAGAACGCCCTACAAATCAAACTGGATCTTATTTGTATTTGTGGGTGGATTTGCCGCTTTTATTCCTGGAAATGTTGCCGGCGATTTAACTTCTTTTGGAACATTATTTGCATTTGTATTAGTTAGCATTGGTATTTGGATTTTACGAAAAAAATCACCAGAGATAGAGCGTCCATTCAAAACCCCACTAGTTCCTTTAGTGCCCCTATTAGGAGCTATTATTTGTCTAGCAATGATATTTGCACTAGATGCTCAAACATTGAAAGTGGCTTTTGGCTGGATGGCTTTAGGTTTAGTCGTTTACTTTCTTTATAGCCGAAAAAATAGCAAATTAAATTAATAGTATTATTTATTCAATAATTTAGAAAAGTCCTCTCGTTCACTCGGGGGGACTTTTTTTTCTTATTTTTGCAGCTCTTAAAACAAGTCAAAATGGGAAGAATATTTGAAGTTAGAAAAGCCACCATGTTCAAAAGATATGATCGTATGGCCAAACAATTTACCCGTATAGGTAAAGAAATTGTCATTGCTGTAAAAGCCGGAGGCCCTAACCCAGATGATAACCCAGCATTAAGAAGATGTTATCAGAATGCAAGAAGCGTAGGCATGCCCAAGGACAGAGTGGAAGCTGCGATTAAAAGGGCAATGGGTAAAGATACTAGCAACTATGAAGAAATTTTATATGAAGGCTATGCCCCACATGGAGTAGCATTAATGGTAGAAACTGCCACCGATAATCACGTTAGAACAGTGGCTAATGTTAAAAGTCATTTTAATAAAGGAAATGGAACATTGGGCAATTCAGGTAGCGTAAGTTTTCAATTTAAGAAAATGGGTGTTTTTAATTTAAAGCCTGAAGGTTTAAATATGGATGAATTAGAATTAGATTTAATTGACCACGGATTAGATGAATTAGGCGAAAGTAATGATGAAAATGGAGATCCAATATTAGTGCTACGTTGTGCATTCACCGATTTTGGAAGTTTACAAAAAGCATTAGAAGATAAAAATATTCATCCCATTAGTGCACAATTAGAATGGATTCCCACGACCACTGTACCTGTTACAGATGAACAAGCAGAAGAAGTGAGTAAATTAATTGATAGATTAGAAGAAGATGAAGATGTCAATAAAGTATTTCATAATATGGCTTAGTCTTACTCCATTTTATTTTTTATGCATTTTATTACTTTACTACTTTTTTGTAACACAGTTTTACCTGAAATAAAAGATACTTCGAAGCCCGTATTCAATGTGTATACTATTTCATCTGAATCAAAAATAAAAGCTAATTACTATTCCATCAATACTGGCTTTTTTTGTAAAAGTGAAAGAGCTATTGAAAAACAAATAAAAATGCCATTGAAATTAAGGCTAGGTTCGGTTGAACAAACTCAAAAAATGGAAGGTTACAATTTATCGAGCAGGGTTCCATAAATCATTGTATGTATCCCTATTTTTTCAAAAAGCTACTCTTCAAGCATTTGCTTGACAGCCTTTATTATTTCCTCTGTATTAGGTTTAGAAAAATAATCGCCATCGCTTCCAAATGCAGGGCGATGGGCTTTTGAACTAAGTGTGCGTGCTGCCACATCTAACCATCGATATCCTCCTTGCATCTCAATCACCTGTTGGTACATATAGGCACTGGCTCCTCCAGGTACATCTTCATCCACGAATAAAATTCTATTAGTTTTCTTTAAAGAGGTTAGAATTTGATGATTAATATCAAATGGTAATAAGGTTTGAACATCTATAATTTCACAATCTATACCAATTGCTAATAATCTGATAGCCGCATCTTCTACTATTCTAAGTGTAGAGCCATAAGAGACAATAGTAACATCTTGACCTTCTTTTAAAATTTCTGGCTTTCCCAAAGGCACAGTAAACTCAGTAATATTTGAAGGCATTTTTTCTTTTAATCGATATCCATTTAAACATTCTATTAATAAAGCTGGATCATTACCCTTTAACAAAGTATTGTACATTCCTACCGCTTGTACCATATTTCTAGGCACACAAACATACATGCCTCTTAAAGCATTTACGATAACTCCCATGGGAGAACCACTATGAAATATTCCTTCCAAACGATGTCCTCTGGTTCTAATAATTACAGGACTACTTTGTAAACCATTACTACGATAATGAATGGTGGCTATGTCATCACTTAATGTTTGTAAACCATACAATAAATAATCTAAATATTGAATTTCTGCTATGGGTCTTAGGCCACGAAGCGCCATACCATGAGCTTGTCCCATAATGGACTGCTCTCTAATACCTGTGTCAAAAATTCTATCTACTCCATGTTTATTTTGTAATCCAGCAAAACCTTGATTGACGTCTCCAATACCCCCCAAGTCTTCCCCAAAAGCATATACAGATGGATTTTCTTGAAATAATTTATCAAAATATTGATTCAACACTTCATAACCATTAAGGCTAGGAGCCTGATTTGAATAGATAGCTTCTACTGCCGAAACATTTAAGGCACTCCTGGGGCCTTGATTATACAAATATTGACTATATAAGGGGGCTTCCAACGCTTCATATTTTTCTAGAAAATTTTGAATGGCTAAAGCATTAGGATGTGTTGGAATTTGCTCTAATATTAAATTAACTGTTCTAAATATATCTCTTTTTAAAGGCTCTCTACTTTGCACTAATTCATATAGTAAATTTTGAGCGACAGTTAGATCATTAGAATGTAAACCATCTTGAACCAGCGCTACTGCTTCTTTAATTTTTTCTTTTACAGGAGTAACATATTTTTCCCATGCCGCTAATTTGGAAGAGCGGGCCATTTGTTTTGCCTCATTTTCTACTTCTTGTAAAATTTCATCTGTCGCTAATTCATTTTCAATAATCCATTCTCTCATTTTTTTGTTACAATCCCAATTTCTTTCCCAATCTAGTCTTTCAATAGGCTTATACCTTTCATGACTTCCACTGGTTGAATGGCCTTGAGGTTGAGTAAGCTCTTGCACATGAAATACCACAGGAGTATGTGTATTTCTTGTAAAGCGAATCCCCTCTTCAAATGTTTCACATAAAGAAGCATAATCCCAACCTTTCACGGTATATATCTTTATACCGTTAGTGTTTTTTTCTTTTTGAAAACCTTTTAAGACTTCAGAAATAGACCCTTTTGTAGTTTGTAAAGAAGTGGGCACAGAAATACCATAACCATCATCGTACACAAATACGGCTAAAGGCACTTGCAAAACGCCAGCTGCGTTGATAGCTTCCCAAAAATGACCCTCTGATGTACTGGCATCACCAATAGTACAAAAACAAACTTCATTACCATTATTACTTAAATGCGAGAACGCTTCTTTATTTTTTGAATTTCTAAAACAATTTGACGCAAAAGCCAAACCTAAACCTCGCATCATTTGTCCTGCTGTAGGAGCAATATCTGCTGAAATATTATACGATTGAGTTAAATTTTTCCATTCTCCTTTTTCATTCACAAAAGCAGTGGCAAAATGTGCATTCATATTTTTTCCCCCACTAAAAGGATCATTATGTACATCGGAATACAATTGAGAAAAATAATCTTCAACACTTGAAACACCTAAAGCGAACATAAAAGTTTGGTCTCTGTAATAACCGCTCCTAAAATCTCCTTTTTGAAAAAATTTAGAGAGTGCAATTTGTGCTACTTCTTTTCCGTCCCCGAATATGCCAAACTTGGCTTTTCCTGTTAATACCTCTCTTCTACCTAACAAGCTTACTTCTCTGCTCATTATAGCTAATTTATAATCAGCAATAACAGAGTTACGAAATGCATCAAAAGAGAGCATGTCTTGGGAAGATACAGCTTCAAGGGTGGATTCCATGTAACAAAAATAGGGGTCAAAATGCATAAAAAGTACATTCACAACTAAAATCACTCAATTAGTGAAATTTCAATAAATTCGTGTGCCTATGTGGACAAAAAACTAAACAAAATACCTTCTAATTATTTAAAAAAATTAATAGCATGAAAACTCAATTACTTATTCTAAGCTTATTAATAGCCGTAACTGGTTTCACCCAATCTAATGTGCGTTTTAATCAAACAAGTTACAACTATGGTAAAATTATAAAAGGTGTGCACAAATCGGTCATATTTAGTTTTACCAACGAAGGTGTTAAACCCGCTGTGATAGAATTTGCTACTGCAGAATGCGGATGTACACAACCAGAATACAATCAAAACCCTGTTTTAAAAGGTCAAAAAGGAACCATTAAAGTAACTTATACCGCACCTAATGAAGGTTTATTTAAAAAAAGAGTGACTGTAAAGTTTGCAGGAGAAAAAGCTGTTACAGAATTAATTATTGAAGGCGAAGTAGTATTAAAATAATAAACCCTCTACCAATGGCAGAGGGTTTATGTATATCTTAAGTTTAAGATTACTTATAATTAATCAATATCCCAGAAGATACGAGTGGCTAAAGGATCGATAGTTCCTTGAGCATTAACATTGGCTCCATTTGAACCTAATTCAGTACCAGGATACCATAAACGTAATGGACGAGCTGTACCCACATAGTTCTTAGAATTAGGAGTTACTGGATAATTATTCTTACGATACTCAGACCAAGCCTCTAATCCATTGAAATAAGCCACTGCAATCCATTTTTGATAAGCAATGGTATTCAATTTGTTGGTAGAAGCAGTAAAGTCGCAATCCTGCATGCCGTTAGTAAGCAACGCTGTTGCATAAGCAGTATTTGCACCAATAGCACGGAAGTTTTGTTTAACTCCTTCTTCATAATAAGATTGAGCTGTTCCTGTTAAATTAACAGAGGCTCCATAACGTTGTTTTGCTTCTGCTAAATTTAATTGAACTTCTGCTGCAGTCATAATAACTACTGGTCGGTTGAATTGACCTCTTACCAATAATACGGGTCCCACTGCTGAACTTGTTGCAGGTAAGTAACCCGCACTTGATCCAAAAGGTACACCTACATAATTAGCTGCAATCTCTGGTTTAAGACTTACACCTGGATTGGCTAAATCTTCGTTACCTGGAGCATAAGCAAAACGCTTCAATCGGAAAGTATCGGAATTTTTAATCAATTCTTTCACCATGAATTCTGTAATTCTTGGCCAGTTGTTATTACCAACTCTAGCACCTGTTTCAGTGTATCCGTATAAGTTATAAATAGGATTAATTTGACCAGCAGAGGCAACATAGCCAGGATTAGATCCTACTTCAGCTCCTGTAATGAATCCAGAACCTTCGGCAACGATTTTATTAATCTCAGCAATGATATAAGCATCTCTTCCGCTAACTCTTGCTTGACGCATTAAAATACGCAATTTCAAAGAGTTGGCGAACTTAATCCAACTAGTATTACTTCCTTTGAAAATAATGTCAGAACTTGAGTAAGTACTTGCAAAAGCATTTGCTTTTAAGTCTTTAATAGCATCGTCTAACATAACTATCAAGCCTTCATAAACAGATTTTTGATCATCAAATTTAGGTGCCAAATTATTTACACCTTTTAAAGCTTCTGTAAAGGGTATATTACCATATAAGTCTACCAACTTTTGAAAGTTGAAAGCCTTCATCACTTTAGCAGGTCCTTTTAAATAATCTTGGCTATACTTTGATGCATTATCAATCACATACTGATAGTCGTAAAGATTATCGTATGTATTATCCCAATAGTTAAAATCACCATTGGTGAAAGCATAAGAGAATAAAGTTGTAGAAATGATATAACCATTGGATTGAGTCCAATGACCAGACCAGAACATACCCACTTCATTGGGAGCAACCATATTGGCTGCTGAAGTATTGATAGCATTCGCTAAAACGAATGCAGGGGTGGCAGTTGGTAATGAGTTGGGGTTGGTATTGACATTAAGATAGTCTTTTTTACAACCTGTTCCCACAAGTACCAAAAACGCGGCGATATATAATTTATTTAGTTTCATATCTATTGTTTTAGTGTGTGGTTATTAAAAAACAAAATTTACATTAACACCAAATTGACGCACTGGAGGAGTTTGTAAGGTATTTGAAATACCTGAACCATTTCCTGCTGTGTAACTAAACTCTGGGTCTGTAAATTGGTTTTTGCTGTCAATAATAGTGAATAAATTTCTACCATATACCGCTACGTTAGCTGCACTGAATACTTTAGTCTTCTTTACTAATGCACTTGGAAGTGTATATGATAAATTTACATCTCTTAATTTAATGAACCAGGCTGGAGTAACGAAGTTCTCAGCAATTAAACGATAGTTGTTCACCCATAAAGCGTACTCTGGTTCACGAACATGTACCGTTGTATTGGGAACATCTTTTCCAGTAGTTGGATCTATATAATAAGAGTTAGGGAAGATTTGGTCACCTCTGTTAGTTGTCCATGCACCAGAACCAGTGAAGGTCATTTGACGACCAAGGTCAGAATACATTACGTTTCCACCACGGTATTCAAAGTTGAATGCTAAACGAACATCTTTATAGGTGAAAGTGGAACCTAATCCCACCATATCACGAGGCAAAGTTCCACCACGAGCAGTCAAAGCAGTGTTTTGAACTGGATAACCAGTAGTTGGACTTACTCTTCTCATACCTGAACCATCAGTCGAATAAAAATATCCATTGGTTTTTAGTACAGGGAAACGTTGACCTAAAATTACGTTTGAAGATGCATAAGAGTAACCGCCATAAGCAAATTCAGTAATTCCAGGATATAAGTCAACCACTTTGTTGTCGTTGTAAGAATACTTAACGTTGAAATCCCACTTTATTTTAGTGTCACGTAAAATTTGCACTTTTAAATCAGTTTCATAACCCCAGTTATCTACTTGGCCTACGTTAATTAACAAGTTAGAGAAACCAGTTGAATTAGGCACTTTCACAGTTAATACTTGACCAATTGAATTTTGTTTGTACCAAGAAACGTCTAAGTTAACTCTGTTATTAAACATACTTAACTCCGCACCCACTTCCGTGGCGGTTACAAACTCTGGTTTTAAATTAGCATCTGGTAAAGTATTACCTACTGTCAAACCTACGTTGTTTCCATAGGGGAAATTCGCACCATTTGTATAAGATAAATCTAAACCATATAATGGAATGTTATCATTACCATTTTTATTGTAAGATGAACGCAATTTAGCATAGTTCAAAGTATTACTCTTTAAACTTGGGAAGGCGTCTGTAACAATAAATGATAACGCAGCACCATAGTACAAATAAGAATATTGATCGGCGCTTCTTGTTGATTTATAAAAACGAGAAGTGGCATCATAACGAGCAGTTAAGTTTAAGTTTAACCACTCCATATTTTTTAAGTTTGTATTTAAGTCTGCATAGTAACCAAATTTACGCTCTGTCGTATTTGATTCACCCCCACCTAAGTTACCTTGTCTGTTTGAAACGTTATAAACATCAGGTACTACAATGGAGCTTGAAGAAACTGTGATAGACTTAGTATAACGTTGGTATAAGCTATAACCTAAAGTCAATTTGTTTTGAACATTTGCAATATCTTTTTGGATACGCGCTTGAAATTCATTGTTCACTACGTTTTCAGTAGTAGAATAGTCAGATACAGCACCTAAGATATCACTAATTGCACGGTAAATACCGGGATAGTCATCATCATGCGCCCAAGCAGCTGGGATATAGGCACTATTTTTAGCCCAATCAGAATATTGGAATTTCTCAGTTGTGTTTTTACCAGTACGAGAGTTATTCATTAATCCCAATCTGTTATATAATTGTAACCAAGGAAGTGCACGATAAGTGATATCAAAGTTTCCGGAGATATTGGCATCTTTATATTTTGCACGGTTGATATCTTTATTGAAATAAGGGTTATTATAATAGTCATTATAGTAACCGTTAGGATTTGCAAAAGGATTTGTTCTCCAGTTTCTCATAGTAGTTAAATCTACCCAAGAAGCGGTGTTAATGATATCGTTTTGGAAATCTGAAGTAGTTCTATCATAGTAAGCTTGAGTTAAAGCAGCATTGAAGCTAGTAGAAACCTTACCATACTCTTTTGTTGATTTAACACGTACACCCGTTCTATCACTTAAATCACCTGGAACAATACCATTAATTTTATTATTCTCCACTGATAAGTAATAACTTGATGTTTCATCACCACCTTGGAAACTAGCTTGGTGATTTTGAGAGATACCCACATCAAAACTTCTTAAACGAACGTCTTTAACATCTGCATAAGGTATAATTAAACTTGACCCGTCTTGTAATACACGACCCGCAATACGTAAGCTACCATCATAAGCATCACCATACTGTTGGTTTTCATAAGGACGCCAGTTTAATTTAGCACGATTCACAGGATTAGGATCATAACCTGCTTGTCCATATACTAAAGGATAGTATTGAGAACCAGAACCATATTGATTTTGGAAAGCTGGTAAAAAGCTCACTTGTTCAAAGTTGGTGGTATTGGTGTAAGAAACTTTTAATTTTCCTTTAGCACCTTGTTTGGTGGTAATAACTAATGCTCCGTTTACACCCGCAGAACCATACAATGTTGCCGCTTGACCACCCTTAAGAATGGAAACGTTTTCAACATCATTTGGATTAATAAGTGCTAAAGCAGTAGCAGTAGTTTGCATACCATCTATAACTACTAAGGCTTCGTTGTTTCCTGTTAATGAACGATAACCACGCAAAACCACTTTCACTGAAGGGTCAACGCTATTATTCACAGTATAAACTGCTAAACCAGAAACCTTACCTGCTAAGGCTTGAGTTAATTGAGGAGAGCGACCTACTGTAATTTCATCATTTGAAACTTTTGCGTAAGAGTATCCTATTTCTTTTGATTTTTTACGGATACCTTGGGCGGTAACAACTACGTTGTCTAGTTCATCAACTGAACGATTCAAAATAATGCTTAAAGTTGTTTCACTAGCTTTCACCTCAGTTGTAGTGAAACCAGTTGCACTTACTTGCAATGTTGCATTAGCAGCTGCATTAATTTTGAAGTTACCTTTTTCATCAGCAACTACTGCTGATGTTTGTCCCTTAACTTTCACTGTTGCATAAGAAACCACGGCGCCTTTGTCATCTTTCACCGAGCCGGTTACAGATCGAACCTGGGCGTTCGCTGTTATCAAACTGCATAAAACAGCTAAGAAGAGAGAGGATAAAATTTTCTTCATTTGCTTTAATTTTTAATTTTCTAGACATGTAAACTACGAAAAATTGTTAGATATGTTAATAAATAGTTAAGGAAATTTTAAGAAAATCAAAACAGATTATAATTTATTAAAATATAATATTCAAAAACAATGTATTATAAGTTAATAATTATGTATATGAATACTTTTCATACTATTCTCTTTGTTAGAAATAGGATTCATTATCAGAACCTTAAGAAATTAAATTTTAAATTATTAATTGAAAAAATTACTTTAAAGTTGCTTAAAAATATTTCATACGATGAATCGACGTAAATTTTTAATAAATAGCTCCTTAATGGTTGCTTCAAGTGCAGTAAGTCCAAATGAAATTTTGGCTCAAAATAGATTAATTGAAAAAATTGGTCTTGGCTTATTTTCTATTCCTCGATTATTAGATACTAATTTGACAGCTGCCATAGAACTTATGGCAAAATTGGGTTATAAAGAATTTGAAACTTTTGGCCCCTATAATTTCAGTTCAGAAAAAGCGAAAGCTTCTTGGGCAAAAGTGACTCCCCAATTAGGTTTTAGTGGAAGTGGATTTTTTGGGAAAAGTACGGCTGAATTTAAAAAAATTATAAATGATAACAGTATCAGTGTCCCCTCCATGCATACCGACTTAGATACTTTGACCAATAAAATGGGGCCCTTATCAGAGGCAGCTAACATCTTAGGTGCAAAATATGTGGTGCTTCCAGCTATTCCAGAAGAAGAAAGAAAAACTCAAGATGATTATAAAAGGCTTGCCGGTTTATTTAATAAAATTGGAGCAGACGCAAATAAATATGGAATTAAATATGCTTATCACAATCACGGATATGGCTTAAAAAAAGAAAATGGTAAAATGCCTTTAGATATAATTTTAGAACAAACCGATCCCAACTATGTATTTTTTGAGATGGATTTATTTTGGACTTATGCAGGTGGCGCCGATGCAATTAGCTTATTAAAAAAACATAGTGGTCGCTATAAAATGATGCATATTAAGGATATGAAAGAATCTAAACATTTTAATGGAAATGGAGATAATGCTTCTGAATGGATTCCTTTATTTCCTTATATAGCCAATGCAGGTGAAGGAATTTTTGATTTACCAAATATTATTAAAACAGCTAAGCAACATGGAATGGAACATTTTTTTGTAGAACAAGACAAAGTGGAACAGCCAGAAATTGCACTAAAGAAAAGCTACAATTACTTGCATAGCTTATAAAGATTATAAAAGTTTTCTTAAAATAAACATACCCCTATATTCTTTTTTCATTAAACGGAAAGTGGTTTCGGACAAAGTATAGGAGCCTATGATTTCATATCCCATTTTAGTATAAAATTGAATAGCAAGACTTGCTGTATCCATGGCTTTCAAGAAAATATATTTTTTTTGATAGGACTTTGCTATGTCTGTTACATAATTCATTAAATAGGAACCTAACCCTTTGTTCACAGCACTTATATCAATATAAATTCTTTCTAATTCAATACCCTCTTTTTTATCTGACGCCTCTATGGCTGCATCTATATTAATTTTTAAATAACCGACTGCTCTATTTTTGTAATAAACCATATAATGCAGGCAGTTTTTATTTTCAATCTCTTTGATAATTTTTGAAACTGGATAAGCAAATTCATTCATATACCAATCCATTCCTCCCTCTAACCATAAATGAGCATAGTGTTGGACATATATATTTTTAGCAAGACTACTTAAATCGCCGGCAGCGCTACTATCAATTTTCTTAATATTTATAAATTCCAAGGTAATTTGTTATAGCTTTTTCTAAAAACTACTCATGTAGCTACATAAAATAATTAAATTGTAATTTTTCTTTTTCTAGCTACCACTTCCCAATGATCTACAACCTTATTATTATCTACCACCACTGCAGTGTCATATAAAGCTACTGTGGGGCAAATATGCACAGGCACACCATACCATACCTCTCCCACTTTATATTTTGATGCGTCTTTTACTTTAACTACCAAATGCTCTTCACTCTGTCCAATGGGTTCCGCTTCTGGAGAATTTAAAAAATAGACTCTTGGCAAAGGATTCTCTGCAGCTACAGCTTTATGACCTAAATCGGTACAAACTGTATTTTCATCGATAATAGATATAATCCTAGTTACTACTAAACAAGCGAATTCAAATGGTAAATCGGGAAATAAGTTTTTATAGCCCCAGTCCCAAAAAACAAAAGTTCCAGGACTAACTTGCATATCTTTTCTTTTGAGATGACCAGAAAAAGAGCAAGAGCCGGCCATTATTAATGCTAATGAATTTGTAGCTGTTGCTTCTAATTTTTTTCTCAGATTATTGGCATTGTCAAAAACTTCATTTGCTTTTTCATTTCTAATATGAATATCGGTTTCTCTAATATGACCATCATAACAATGAAGACCTATTATTTTTATGGATGGAAGCGCTGCAGAAGCATTATATAAAGCCATGGCCTTATCAGTCATAATACCAGATCGATTCATGCCTATATTAACATCTATATATGCATCAATTTGTAAAGAGGCTTGTTCCAATATTTTTGAAACGGCTTGTGCCGTATCTAAATTATCCACTAAACAAGAAAATTTTGTTTCAGGAAATTTTTTAATAAGATCCACCAATCTATTCAATTTAGGACCCATTAATTGATGAGCAATTAAAACATCAGGTGCTTTTAAATTTCCTAACATCTCTGCTTCTGCAATAGTAGCACACTTATAGTTTCGAATTTTTTTATCTATCATCATTTGACAGACTTCAGCAATTTTATTGGTTTTAACATGTGGCCTTAATTGATCTACCTTTCCATCTACCATGTCTATAAGTAGTTCAATGTTTTTTTGAGCTCTGGATGCGTACACTATTAAAGAAGGCGAATCAATTGTATCAATAGTTTTTATTTCATACCAATTCATAAAGGAATATTTAGTTTAGTTCAAACATTGCTTCAATTTCCACAGGAATATTTCCAGGCAAGGAACCCATACCCACCGCACTTCTAACACCCACTCCATTATCCGGACCCCAAATAGAAGCAAACAATTCACTACAGCCATTAATAATATAGGGATGCTTTTCAAAATCGTTAGTACAACTTACCATACCTAAAACTTTAATAACTCGTTTCACTTTATTTAAAGAACCTAAGTTAGCTTTAATAGTAGCTAAAATGGCAAGACCCACTTGTCTAGCTGCTAATTTACCCTCCTCCAAACTTAGATGATCACCCACTCTTCCAATAATGAGAGAACCATTTTCTTGTACGGGACCATGGCCTGAAACTAAGCAATGATTTCCGTCTACTAATAAAGGTTTATAGACTCCTAAAGGTTTGGGAGCTGGAGGCAAAACCAGTCCTAATTTGGCAAAATTTTCTTCTGGTGTACTCATAATTATATTTTTATTTTAATAGTTACTTTTTTCTTTCTACTTCATTATATTCATATCAAGTAAAAAATCATAATAATATTAAGATGAATGCTCATAATAAGAAATAAGCTAGAGTGTTTTTATCATAATATTTTTAAAATAAATTGGAGCACCTGCATGTTTTCCTTGCAATCCAATGTAACCATGCAAGGCTAAGCTTGACATAGGGTTATACAACCAAGCAGGAATTTTGGTACCATCGGGATTCATTTTACTAGAAGTAAAATCGTCCATATTACATTCATTAACTAACATACCATTTAATTCAATTTTTATACTTTTTTCGATACAAGTAATGGTATAGTGATTCCACTCACCGGGTCTTTTTAAATTTTTTTGAGTAGCAGGCTTATGTCCAAAAATAGCAGCACATTGCCAGCTGGGATCGGCCTTAGACCAAGTAGTAGAATAATCATCAGCTATTTGTATTTCTACGGAATGAGGAATCCATTCTTTGGTTTCAGTGGCATGAACTATGACTCCACTGTTGGTTCCATCTGCAGTTTGAAAATCTAAATCTAATATAAAGTTGTCATACATATCTTTACTCCAAATACATTCGTCTTTAGAGGCAGTTAAAATTCCACTTGAATCTTTCCAAATGGCAGGATTAAATTGAGCGTCTTCTAAACTTTTTCCAAATAAATTTTTCCAACCTTTTGTATGGGTATTTGGATAAGTATTTTGAGTAAAACTACTTGTATTTAAAAAAATAAGTATTACTACTAAAATTGTTGAATATGCTTTCATTATATATTTTTTATGTATAAATAATGTTCATGGCTTTAAAAAAGCCCATAATGGACTCTCATTGAATGTTTAAGTTAATACAAAAAAGTGATTTTTCTGAGAAGGCTTAAGGAAAATTTGTTTATCAAAAAAAATACTAGGAAATGGGTAAATTAAAGCAGATTTCTTAATTTTCTGACCTAAATAAATACCATGCGTAAATTTTTACAAACTCTATTATTTTTAATGCCCTTATTTGCCCTTAGTCAACAAAAAGCAAATTATAGTTTAGCTGCACGTTTCTCACCCAAGAAACTTGATAAAATGATTTTTTCTTTAGCGGTAGACCCCCACTTTTTAAAACAGTCTTCTAAATTTTGGTATACTTATGAAACCAGTGAAGGTAAACAATGGATTATAGTTGACCCTGTGAAAAGCGAAAAAAAAGCAATGTTTAATAGAGATAAAATTGCAGCTGAATTAACCAAGATTATAAAAGACCCATTTGATGGCCAACATTTACCCATAGACTCTATCAAATTCATTAAAGATGAAAACTGGATTCAATTCGAAGTAAAGAGTAGTATTGAAATAAATAAAGAGGAAGAAGTAAAAAAAGATACGAAACCAGAAAAAATAAAAAAGACTTTCTACTTTGAATACAATTTAATTACAGAACAACTTAATGAATTAGTAGGCTTTAAAAAACCAAAAAGAAAACCTAATTGGGCAAACATTTCTCCCGATGAAAAAACAATTGTTTTTGGAAGAAATAATAATTTGTATTACATGGACAAAGCAAATTATGAAAAAGCTTTGAAAAATGAAGAGGATAGCACCATCATTGAACATGCTATTACTAAAGATGGCGAACACAACTTTAGTTGGCATAGTGAAAGTGCCTATGGTGGCGGTGGAGAAACGAATGTAGATATTGAGAAAAATAAAAACAAAAGAAAAGCAGTCTATGCTTTGTGGAGCGAGGATAGTAAACATATTGCTATTACCAAAGTAGATAACAGAAAAGTAAAAGACCTTTGGGTTATCAATAGTATTGCCGACCCTAGACCTACTCTTGAAACTTACAAATATTGGATGCCGGGCGAGAAAGAAGCCCCCGTTGATCATCTCATGATTGTAGATATGATAAACTATAATTACAAAGAGATAAATGTTTCTTTGTTTAAAGACCAGGATATATTAGTATGGAATAAAACTAGCAATATAAATGCTAGAGACGATGATCACAAACCAAGTATTTGGCTGGGTACGAATGATAAACTTTATTTATCACGTACAAGCCGTGATTTGAAAAAAATTGACCAATGTTTGGTGGATATTAATACAGGAGCTGTAAAAGTTTTGGTGGAGGAAAGTTTAAATACCTACGTCGAAATTAAAAAACCAGGTATCCTAAAAAATACAGAAGAATTTGTTGAATGGAGTGAAAGAGATGGATGGGCTCATTTATACTTATATGATAAGGAGGGGAAATTAAAAAATCAAATTACACAAGGTCCTTGGCATGTAGAAGATATTGTAGCCATTGATGAAGAAAAAAGAATTGTCTATTTTTCTGCTAATGGTAAAGAAAATATGAATACTTCAATCAAGGAAGATCCTTATTATTTACATTTATATAAAGTAAATTTAGATGGCACAGGTTTACAATTATTAAACCCTGGCAATTTTGATCACAGCTTTATCATGAATGACAAAAAGAATTATTTTGTCAATACCAGTTCTCGAATAAATACAACTCCTATATCTAGCTTATATACCACAGAAGGAAAAAAATTAATGGATTTAGAAACTGCCGACTTGAGTTCTTTATTTGCCGCAGGTTACAAATTTCCTGAAACCTTTAAAGTAAAAGCAGATGACGGAATTACTGATATTTTTGGTGTAATGTATAAACCTTATGATTTTGACAGTACTAAAAAATATCCGATTATCGAATATGTGTATCCAGGACCTCAAACTGAATCGGTGAATAAAAGTTTTAGTAAAGGCATGGATAGAATTGATAGGTTGGCACAATTAGGTTTTATTGTAGTCACAATGGGCAATAGAGGTGGACACCCAGCCAGAAGTAAATGGTATCACAATTATGGTTATGGTAACCTAAGAGACTATGGATTAGCTGATAAAAAAGCAACCATTGAACAATTAGCAGATAAATATAGTTTTATTGACAGAGATAAAGTGGGTATCCACGGACACTCTGGTGGAGGATTTATGAGTACTGCAGCCATGTTAGTGTATCCCGATATCTTTAAAGTAGCAGTAAGTAATGCAGGTAATCACGATAACAGTGTGTATAATAGATGGTGGAGCGAGAAACACAATGGTGTCAAAGAAAATATTTCAGACAAAGGAGATACTACATTCACTTATATGATTGATAAAAATCCGGATATTGCAAAAAATTTAAAAGGTAAATTATTACTTATTCATGGAGAAATTGATAACAATGTACATCCCGCTAATACTATTCGTGTTGTCAATGCATTAATTAAAGCAAACAAACGCTTCGATATGTTAATACTTCCTACTCAAAGACATGGTTTTGGAGATATGAATGAGTATTGGTTTTGGAGAACTGCCGATTATTTTTCAAGATACTTATTAGGGGATATGACAGAAAGAACAGTTGATATTGAAGAATTAAATAAAGAAATTGAAAGAAAGAAATAGAAATTATAATTTAATTGAACTCATTCCTCCATCAATAGAAAATATTTGACCTGATACCCAACTAGAACTATCAGTTAATAGAAATTCTACGGCATTAGCAATATCTGAAGGAGTGCCTACCCTTTTTAAAGGATGTCTTTGAGCATTTGCTTCTAATTTTTGTTCTGAGTTTAATAAACTAGCAGCCAAAGGTGTATTGGTTAAAGAAGGTGCAATACAATTCACTCTTATGCTTGGTGCCAATTCAGCAGATAAAGCTTTCGTCAAACCTTCAATAGCACCTTTAGAACTTGCTACTAATGAATGAAAATTTAAACCCACTCGAACAGCCACTGTAGAAAATAACACAATTGAGCCATTTTTACTTTCTTTTAATTTGGCTAATGCGGCTTGTATAACTTTTACTGCACCTACTACTTGTAAATTATAATCTTTTATAAAATCTTCTGTGGGAATTCTATTAAAAGGCCTTAAGCTTATAGCACCTGGGCAATACACCATTCCATCTATAGATTGAGGTAAAAAGTCTAAGCTAATATTTTCATCAAGTACATTTAAAGGGTTATAATGAATATGACCTGCAGAGGCAATGGTTTTACTATTATAAGTAGCATAGACAGTATGTCCCGCAGCAGCTAATTGATTGGTTACTTGTAAACCAATCCCAGAGGAACCCCCCACTACAAAAAATGTAGACATAAATTTTATAATTTATAGAATTATCAATTACTCTTTCCATTCAATAGGAATAGCTATTTCATTTTTGCGACCAAAAAATTGAAATGGGGCGTTGTAACCTAAAAAATTATAGCCACCTGTTATTTTAATTCCTTTTTTATTTAATAAAGCAACTAATTTATCGGTATACTCTTTTATTTTTTCATCATTCGCATATCCACCAAATGCAATTACTGCCTCGTAACTTTCTTTAGATTGTATAATTTGAACATTGGCATCTTTAGGTTTGGGTAAATTAGTGCTATCGTATTTTTCTGGCATGACAAAACTCATGGCAGAACCATTATCACTCATTTCCATTCTCACGGGAGAAGTCATGGCTATACTTTTATTTTGATCGTTTCCTCCAAAAATATAACCTGCTAATTTCCTGAAACTACTATTGGCTGCCTGTTTATAATTAGAAGCCTTAGATTGAATGGTAGCAAAAGTGGCTCTTGGATAAAAACGAATTTCAAAACCCTCTTCCATTTTAACTAATCGGTATTTTTGGGTTTCAGTTTTAAAGGCAGACATAGCACTAAAAGATTGAAATACAATAAAAACAATGCCTAGGGCAATAAATAGGTATATTACTTTCATACAACCTATAACATATTATACCCAAAAAAGTTTAAAAAAGGGTATTGGCCTCTAATAGCTTTGATGAAAAGGAGGGTACAACCTCTTATTCAATATACTTAACAACACGAGCAAGTTTCCCATCGGCATTAATGCCTTCTAATACCAACTGTAGTTTACGACTTATATCATTATTATAAAATTCAATTCTAACTCTTGTACTTCTTTTATTGGTGAGTACATATGGATTCCAGTATAGTGTAGTACGGTTATCTGCTTCAAAACTTGCAGTAGGCTTTTCGTAATCGGGGTTAAAAAATTCTTTAAAGACTGAATAGCCGCCCAAAACTATATTTTCCATTCCCTTACTATTCACATTATTTGATTTGTTAGGTCCTCCTCTTTTTGTATAAATTGCAACAGCGCCCCCACTTCCACCTCCCCCCATACTAGAGGAACCAAAAAAGGGAGGCCTTATAGCTTTGATATAAGCTATATCAGCAATATTCATATTTTGTACCTGCTCAATAGGTGTACTAAATTCATTTACATAAAAATCGGTTTTAGATCCTCTCCATGTAGCAGAAGCTTGTGCACCAGCAATGGTAATGTTTAAACCAGGTACTTTTGCTTGCAGGTAAGTTAAAATATCTATGGCTCCTATAGCAATTCCATCTGAGGTTAAATCAAAAGAGATACCATCTCCACCAGCAAAAAGCCCTTTGGCATATTTTTCTTCTAATAATTGAACGGGTGATTTCACTTTAGACTTTACAACCACTTCTGACAAAGTAATAGATGCCAATAATTTTTTTTGTTTCTCTTGTTCTAATAAAAAAGCATTGAGTTTAGCTCTAGCAATGCTATCACTTGTGCTTGAAGTTACATAGCTTGCATTTACTTGTAGTTGATTAAATTCTTGTTTAAGTAACCCATTTTCAAAATGAACAACAGTTTGATTATCTAGCTTTGATTTTCCATTCAAAGAATAATAAATTCTAGAAGTGTCGTAATAGAAAACCGATTTATCTTCAAAGCTACCGTCTTTTGCCACTGGAACAAATAACATCTTCCTAGAACTATCTTTTGCTTGAATTATTAAGTTTAACAATAAATTGTCTGTAGGCTTTACAACAGTTCCCCCATATAATTTTCCAGAAAGTTTCATTAATTCTGTTTCTTTAGGATAAATAATGGCAGGTGTCATGCCTGCTTTTATTTTAGCCCAGTCAAACTTTCTCCATCCATGGGTAAGCATCACTAAATCTAAATGAGCAGCTACTGAGTCGGCATCACTTGAAAAATAATAAGCGGGATGATACACTTTACCCTTAATTTCATTACTCAGTAAAAAATCGGAATAAATAGTTTGTTGTTCAGGCATTACTATAGAGGCATCTGTAATAGATACAGACATATTTGCTGCAGCTGTATCTTTTACACTTATTTCAAGAACATTTTTACCTCTCTTATTCGTATTAGCAATGCCTATATTAACATTAGCATTAAACTCGTGTAATCGATTATTCACTAAAATAATTCTTTCTGCTATAGGTAACCAGTCGTTAGAAAATAAAGAAAATTGCACAATTCCTGTGGGCAATTCATCAATAGGTAAAGCTGCTTTTTGCACCTGTCTCTCTTCGCCTTTAAATTCTACTGTATAAATTAAGTGTTGATTCTGATGAACTAACAATCTTAAATGTTTATAGGAACTAGGCACTTCAATAGTTCTTTCAACTTGAGCATATGCTTTTTCATTATCGGTACTAATTTTTAAAATAACTCCCTCTTTATTAGGAGTGGGTATAGGAGTTGTTCCTTTTTGTCCGTTTTCATCTGTCCAATTTAATTGATACCTCTCCCCTTCTAAAGGCCTTAGTTTAAATACCCCCATTCCATCGTGTTGTACTTTTAGTGTATCTATAATTTTATTTTTGTCATTCACTACAAAGCCTTTTATAAATACAGGGTTGCCAAAATTATTAGTTGCTTTAAATGCTATTTTGCTAAGCAATCCTTCTACAAAAGTGCCTCCTTCCGCAAAAACATCTACCCTGGTTTTCAGCGTAGTGATATTATTTGACTTTACAATATTGGGATCATTAATGGGAATATTTTTTTCATATAAAAAAACACTATCGTCATTGAGCATCCATCGCGTAAATGCTTTCACTCTCAAATAATCGCCCTTATAATTACTAGGAATTTCAAAGCTGCCTTTGGCAGAAGACTGAAATAATGGAGCAGCAGTTTGTTTTATATAATTACCATTATTGTCATACCAACTCACATAAACATTTTTACTCATGGTAGTCCAATCTGTACCTGATAATACATAAAGTTTATAAAATATAGTCTCCCCTATATTATAAATGGTTTTATCAAAATGAATATGAATTTTTTCATGTGGATACTGCTCTTCATAAACATTCATAAGAGAATCAAAAACTTGTGCTTTTGATGAGATAGATAAAAAATTTGAAATAATACAAAGTATAATTGGAAAACTACTTTTTTTAAAAAACTGAGTCATTGTATTATACATGATGAATGATTCAAATTTATATTAGTTTAGTTTTACTATTGTTTTCTTTCAAATAGTTAATACTTAACACTATTATAATAATTAATAGACCAAAGAATTCTCTAGATTCTTCTACCCATGGCTGCTCAGCTTTCATAGTGGATGCAATATTTGATGCATTATGATATCGAATCCAGTCTATAATTCCATTGGTATCAAAAATTTTATAAATAGCATAAGCACCAAAAATTAAAAATGCGCCTATATAAATTAATGAATGTATAGATTTTTGAATTATTTTATAATAACAGAGGAAAGCAGGAAATAAATAAATGGGTATCCATAAATAAGGATCTGGGTCATTGTATTGCAATACCGCAAATAAAATAAAAACAATACAAAAAAAGATATTAAAAATTTTCATCAAGCTGAATTTTTGTGTAAGATAAATCAAAATTTGATTTATCATTACGAATGATGCGCTTTAATGAATGATGTTAAAAATGAAGCCTTTAGAAACCTATGAGGTAAGTCCCTACAATAATTTATTCATAGAAGAAATAAATCTTAAAATTAACTGAGTAGACAACAATAATATGATAATAAAACTAGATTTCTTTCAATTCTTGTCTACTGACAAAAGCTATTGAAAAAATTAAAGCTAGTAACAATAAAACTTTCATAAAGTCTAATTTATAGTTAGACATTAAGTTATATGATTGGTTTAATGATTTGATTGATTTTCAGCAAAACTCTTATACGAAATAAATTCCCCATACTGTTTTAAATCGAAAATCAATTTACTCAATTTATCAAAAAGCTTTGATTTACAGCCTTTTGTGGTATAATTGGGCAAACCGTATCCTTTGATATCAACAAATTCCCAAGGATGGAAGTATAAACTTAAAAAACCTTCTGTTTTCAAACTATGTATAGCCAGTGAAAGATATAAGGGGTAGGGCATATTTTTAAAACTCAACCAAAATAAGGGTATTCTGCAAAAAGTACTTACTGATGCGGGTATTCTAATTAATCCTTCTTGTTTATAAACTTGCTTTGGTAAATGAAGGTTATTATACCTGCCAGGCAACCAAGTGGGGTGAATAGAGGCATCATATAAATATCCAGCTCGCTTAATTTCATTGACTTCCACCTGTTTCATACGTGGCATTCTTAAACCCAAAACTTCCTGATTAATAATTTTAGATAATGTTTCTCGAGAGTTTTTCAAATGTTCAGTACTAAAATAAGAATGATAATAAGTATGAGAAGCTATTTCATGATTTTGAGATAAATCTTTTATACTAGCTGGAAAATGATTTGCAAAATTAGCAGTGGTAAACAAGGTTGTTTTTATTTGAGTATCACTTAATATAGGCATTAGTTTGTCTAGACCTAATTTTCCTACTTGCATTTGTTGATCTTCAGAAATTTTAAATTGATATTCTAAAGGCATATCAAATTCCTCTACATCAAAACTTAATAAAATTTTAGGAATCATAAATTTGATTCTTTAATAATATAGTGTGGCCTACTTTTACTTTGGGAAAATAATTTACTTACATACACGCCAATGATACCTAAAATTAAAAGGTTTAAGCCACCAAAAAAAACTACAGTAGCTATGACTGAAGCCCAACCTCGAACTTCAGTTCCAGTATAAAATGCATAAATGATATATGGAATATACATCACCGATAAAAAAGAAAAAATTAATCCAAGATAAGCGGCAAAATACAAGGGCTTGGTACTAAAGGAAGTAAAACCGTTTAACCCAAAACTTATCATTTTCTTGAAGGTATATTTGGTATTACCACTGTATCTATCTTCTGGATTATACTGAATACTAATTTGATTAAATCCCATCCATTTAATGAGGCCTCTATAAAATAATTCAAATTCGTTAAAAGACTTTAAATGCTCAATGGCTTTGCCACTAATTAACCTAAAATCTGCAGATCCTTGTTCTAAAGTAATATCGGATAATTGATTAAGAAATTTATAAAATAAATTGGAGGTTTTTCTTTTTAGATAACCTGCAGAATCATTTTCAACTCTTTGTGTTCTGACAATATCAAATCCAAGTTCATACTGCTTTAATAATTCATTAATTAGATGAGGAGGATGTTGTAAATCACAATCCATCATAATAATTATTTGTGCAGTAGAAGCATCAATTCCAGCCTTTAGTGCATTTTGATGACCAAAATTTCTTGAAAGCTCGATGTATTTTACTTGAGGATCATGGTGGCACAATTCTTTAATTTGATGAAGCGTTTCATCTCGACTACCATCATCTATAAATAAAATAGTATAGTCATAATTAGTGTTTAATAACGCCTCTTTAATCTCATTATATATGGGTTTAATATTGCCATGCTCATTATGGGCTGGTAAAATAATATCAAGCTTCTTGGGCATGTGGAGTATTTGATTCAAAATTAGCAAAAAGTAAATGAAAACTAATTAATAGCCAGCTTACAAAACAAGGTAATGCTTTTAGAGAGTACTTTATCACATACTCTTCTCTTATAGTTTCTGGAAATAAATCGGTGGGTGAAAATACCGTAAGCACCAAAACAAATATTAACAAAATGAATAACCATTGAGGAGGCTTGGGAGCAAATAATACATACCAAATTCCAAATCCGGTTACAGCAATTACATAAGTAGGTGATTCTGCTGAAGTGGAAAAGATAACCAAACCAATTAGTAATTGAGCCAAATAAGATAATTGAAAATTAACTTTTTTCCATTTAGAAAAACGATATAAAGGAAGCAATAAGAGAATACCAGCAGGAATAGTAAAATAAAAATTGGGTATTTTATAAAACCTACTAACTCTTTTCACAAAACCCATAGCAGAAATGTCAGTCATTGCATTATTTTGATAAGAAGATATATTTTCAATATTTTTTTCAATTAGACAATTATACCAATCAAAATAAGATTGAGTTATAAACTCTGGACTTGAAATAAACATAGGAATACAAAATAAAATAACAGACCACAATATTAAATAAGCAATTATTTTCTTATAATCTTTTGTAAAAAATATAAAAGGCAAACCTACAATACCATATAATTTAACAAAAACTCCTGCGACTATTAATAATGCAGCTACTACTAATTTATTTTCTCTAATAAATACGTAGGTTAAAATAATCCAACTACAAAGCATTGGATTAAATTGTAAATTTTGAATAGAGGTTAATGTTTCAATTAAAGAAATTAATAAAATAATATTTTTACCCCAATAAGTAATGGGCAATTTTTGTATGGCATAAAATAAAATACTCACGTTAAACATGGCCCATAAAGTGGCTCCTATAAAATTGGGAAGTAAAGCAAAAGGGGCTATAATAATACTAAATAAAGGTCCATAGTGGTTTTTATCCCAATATTCAGTAGGATATAAACTATATAAGTTTTGTTGATGCCAGGTATGCCAAAATACATTTTTATAAATGAGATAATTATTTATATAGGCATTGCCTCTATTTATTTCAATAAGCACCGCCACAAAGGGTACCAAGAACCAAAATAGGGTTACAAAATTGGGGGACCTTTGAAATGAAAAGATATGTTTTAGAGACTTTTGCATCTAGGTCTCCAAAGTTAATATATATTAAATAATATTAATTAATTC
>CAZWTV010000009.1:0-29715 GCA_964637225.1 uncultured Sediminibacterium sp. | reverse complement strand
GAGAAACCAAAGCCTCTCCTTAGTATTTCGTTTTATTTTATAACTAATTGATTTTTAACTCCTTGCTTTTAATTGAGAATGTACAAATAAGCTTGTAATACTCTTATTTTCATAGGCATTTCTAATGGCTATGGCAAACAAATCGGCCACTGTTAGCACCTGTATTTTATTGGAAGTTTGCTTCAAAGGAATGGTATCACATACTACCAATTCTTCTAAAACACTATTTTCAATATTTTCATAGGCCTTTCCGCTCAGCACTGGATGAGTTATCATTGCTCTGACTGTTCTGGCTCCTTTTTCTTTCAATAATGCAGCTGCTTTTACCAAAGTACCGCCAGTATCACATATATCATCTACAATTACAATATCTTTACCAGTGACATCCCCTATAACTACCATACTTGCAATTTCGTTGGCACGCTTACGATGTTTATCACATATCACCATTTCAGCATTGAAATAATTAGCTACTTCACGAACTCTATTGGTACTTCCAACATCGGGTGCGGCAAAAATTAGGTTTTCTAATTTTAATTGCTGAATGTAAGGAATGAAAATAGCCGAGCTATCCAAGTGATCCACGGGAACATCAAAAAATCCTTGTATTTGAGCCGCATGAAGATCCATTGTGATTACACGATTGGCACCAGCTGCTTCTAACAAAGTTGCTATGAGCTTTGCTCCAATCGCTACTCTTGGTTTATCTTTTCTATCCTGTCTTGCAAAACCATAATAAGGAATTACTACAATAATTTTGTAGGCACTTGCTCTTTTAGCTGCATCAATCATCATTAAAAGTTCCAAAATATTTTCAGAAGGAGCATAGGTGCTTTGTACTAAAAAAACATAGTCACCTCTGATACTTTCTAGAAATATAGGTTGGAATTCTCCATCACTAAATTTTTGGATATTAATTTTACCAATAGGAGCTCCAAAACGTTGAGCAATTTTTTCTGCTAAAGCTTGAGAGCCAGTTCCTGCGAAAATTTTTACTGAAGGATTCATGGGGTATATGTCTTTGTCAAAGTTAAAATTATCAATTACAAAACTTAAAAAAGAACTGTCCTACTTTTCAACATCTAAGAGACTTATACACATATTGCTTAAGCCTGCGCAGTGGGACCTCCAAAATTCATTGGAATTTCTACTGGTAGCATATCTGCAATAGTTCCATGAGCGGCCTCATATCTTTCTACATTTTCTACCAATGCTTTCATAAATCGTTTTGCGTGCATAGGTGTTAATATTACTCTACTTTTTACTTTGCTTTTGGGAGTGCCAGGCATTACATTAACGAAATCAACAACAAATTCTGCGTTACTATGAGTGATGATAGCCAAATTTGCATAAGCGCCTTCAGCTATTTCTTCACTAATTTCAATATTGAGGGGCTGGTTGGGATTTTGTTCCATAATTTATATTAAGGCCACAAAGATAAAGGGGATGGAATGTTAAAAAAAAATTATAGTACTGCAATCCAAAGAACTAAATTTGCTTCATGTTAGTACTAGATGGAAAAATTGCTGCCGCAGCCGTAAAAGCAACACTCCTTGAGCAAACTCAGGCACTCAAAGCTGCAGGTAAACGAACTCCTCATTTAGCAGCTATATTGGTTGGAAATAATGGCGCCAGCGAAACTTATGTGGCAAGTAAGGTAAAGAACTGTGAAGAAACTGGATTTGGATCCACTTTAATTCGATTTGATAGCCATATAGAAGAAAATATATTATTGTCAAAAATTTCAGAATTAAATAAAGATCCCCTTTGTGATGGAATCTTAGTTCAATTGCCTTTGCCAAAACATATTCAAGAATCAAAAGTTATTGAAGCAATTGATCCCGCCAAAGATGTAGATGGTTTTCATCCCGTAAATGTGGGAAGACTAGTACAAGGTTTAAATACATTTATCCCCGCTCATCCCTATGGAATTCTCTTAATGTTGGCACATTTTAAAAATGAAACCAAAGGAAAAAAGGCAGTGGTAATTGGAAGAAGCAATATTGTAGGAAGGCCTATGAGCATTTTATTAAGTAGTAATATACCACAAGGCAATTGTACAGTTACTATTTGCCACAGTCATACCAAAAACTTAAAAGAAATTTGTTTAGGTGCCGATATTATTGTGGCAGCTTTAGGTATTCCCAATTTTTTAACCGGGGATATGATTCAACCTGGTGCTGTAGTCATTGACGTAGGTATTACTCGAGTGGAAGATGCCCATGCAAAAAAAGGGTTCAAAATAAAAGGAGATGTGCATTACGAACAAGCTTGTACAAAAGCATCTGCCATCACACCTGTGCCGGGTGGGGTGGGGTTAATGACAATTGCTGGATTATTAAAAAATACAATGAAAGCCTATCATGGTCTTTAATTTTTAAATAATTTATATAATTTATTTTGACTAGCAATACTTCTTATCCAGTGATGGAAATGTTTTATTCTTTGCAAGGCGAAGGATACCACCAAGGTAAAGCTGCTTATTTTATTCGCTTAGCAGGATGTGATGTAGGTTGTGTCTGGTGCGATGTAAAAGAAAGTTGGGACGCAAGTAAACATCCTGTATTATCTATTCCTGAAATAGTGGAAAGTGCTTTAAAATATCCAGCACGCTTAGCCATTATTACAGGTGGCGAACCATTACTTTATAACTTGGAACCTTTAACTACCGCTTTAAAAAAAGCAGGCTTTCAATTAAATATAGAAACATCTGGCTCAAGTCCCCTGTCTGGGCATTGGGATTGGGTGTGTTTATCTCCCAAAAAATTTAAAGCCCCTCTTTCTGAGAGTATTAAAGCCGCTTCAGAATTAAAAGTAGTTATATTCAATTCACACGATTTCACTTGGGCGGAAACCTTTGCTCAACAAGTAAAAAAGAATTGTAAATTATATTTACAGCCCGAGTGGGAAAAAGGCAATGAAATAACTCCGTTAGTGATTGAATATATTAAGGATCACCCTGAATGGGAACTAAGCGCTCAATTACATAAGTATATTCAAGTGCCCTAAGTTTTATGAAAAGTAAAAATTTTTATTGTTTTTGTTTACTTCTTCTTCTATTAGCACATAGCTCTACAATACTAGCACAAGAAAAAAATGCTTCAGCAAAAATGTATCAAAAAGCACTTGACTATTTTGATGAAAAAGATTTTTCAAATGCCATTAAAGTACTTGAAACGATAGTTGAAAAAAATCAAAATAATACTGAAGCCTTGGTATTTTTATTTCAGGTGTATGGAGAATCAAAACAATATCAAAATTCTATCCATACATTTGAAAAAATAATTTTAATTGATTCATCCCTAGCACTTCCTTTAATTGTAAAATATGCATCCTACTTTGCAATATCCGGTAATTATGCTAAAGCGGCTTCTATCCTTCAAGAATTTCAAAATAAAAATCTAATACCAACTTATTTAAAAACTAAAACAAGGGAATTACTTACTATTTGTGAATTTGCTTCTACTCATCCTATAAGTAATGAAATTAAAGTTGAAAATATTGGAGATAGTATAAATACTGAATTCGCAGAATATTTCCCTAGTATTACTGTACAAGACAGCTTGTTTTTATTTATGCGTCGAATTAATTTTAAAAGAGAAGATTTTTATTTCAGTATTCTTAAAAAAAATAAATTTTCAAAAGCTTTACCACTAGCAGACAATTTAAATATTGCAGAAAAAAAAGGAAGTATGAGTTTAAGCCAGGATTTAAATACCTTATATTATGCAGCTGACTATAATGAACAAGGCTTTGGTAGATATGATATTTATAAAGTTACAAAAACCAATACGGGATGGTCGACTCCAAAAAATTTAGGTAAAAATATAAATTCCGATTACTGGGATAGCGCCCCAAGTATTGCTCCAGATGGACAAGCTTTATATTTCTGCAGTAATAGGCCTGGAGGTTATGGAGGCATTGACATTTATGTTTCTTATAAAAATGAAAAAGGTTATTGGCAGGAAGCCATCAATATGGGACCCACCATTAATACAAAGGGTGATGAACAAGCCCCATTTATTCACTCCGATAATACCACTTTATATTTTAGTTCTAATGGATGGCCGGGCTTTGGGGGTACCGATTTATTTGTTTCAAGAAAAAAAATAGATGGAGGCTGGTCCACACCTTTAAACTTAGGATATCCTATTAATACCTTTGATAACGACGGGAGCATTGCGGTGTCTGCAGGTGGAATTGATGCCTATATTTCAAGTGATAGAGCAGATAGTAGAGGCGGTTTAGATATTTACAAAGTAAGTTTAGCATCAAATACCCGACCTCATAAAACATTTTATGTAAAAGGTTTAATTGTTGATGCAATTACCCACTCACCTATATCAGGTGAAGTGGTTCTATCTGATTTAGAAGAAGAAAATAATTCCATGCAAATAGCAGTAGATAGCAATGGCTATTTCATACTCGGACTACCCTACTTAGATAGTATTGGCATAAGAGTGAATAGTAAAAACTATGCATTTATAAGTAGTATTTTAACATTAGAAAATATAAATGATTTAGCAGGCAAAACGCTGGAATTCAAATTAGCACCCATTGTAAAATCTTTTACTCGAAATTTCAACAATGTATTTTTTGATATCAATACTGCTAGTATCAAGAAAAATTCGTTTATAGAATTAGATGCACTTGTAACATATTTAAAAACTAGCCCCCATGCTACTGTACTCATTGAAGGCCATACCGACAATAAAGGAGATAGTATTCAAAACAAAATTTTATCAGCAAAAAGAGCCACTTCTATTGCAAACTATTTAATTAAAAAAGGAATTGATGCCAATAGAATCTCCAGCAAAGGATTGGGAGATACTCAGCCCATTGATACGAATAATACGGAACAAGGTAGGGCTAAAAATAGACGTACTAGTTTTACTATTACATTACCTTAAACTTAATAATTAAATTTTGAAATTTTAATACTCAATAATTGAGGAGTATTAATACGCTATTTTTCAAATTGTAATTCTTGGAAGTTTGTGGCATGTATGATGAAATTATATATACTATTGCTTTTACAATGCTCCCCGGCTTAAATGATATTCAGAGAAAAAAAATTTTTGAATTTTATGGAAGTGCTTTGTCTATTTATAAACAAAGAGAACAACAGAATTTTGCTTTTTATCCTTTTTACCATTTAAATTCTGTACAAAAAAATAATTTACTTGGGCCTTGGCCATTACAGGAAGCAGCTTCTGAATTCAATTTTATTAAAAAAAATTTCATTGAATGTATAAGTCTTAAGGACGACCGTTATCCAAAACGTTTACTTCATTGCCCAGACGCTCCAGTACTTTTATATACAAAAGGCAGTAATGCTTTTAACTTACCTTATTTATTGAGTGTTGTAGGTAGCAGACAACATACCATTCAAGTTTATAGAGTTATAAAAGAATTAATGGAGGGCCTCTCCCACCTGAATATAGGTATTATTAGTGGTCTAGCCAAAGGTATAGATGCCATTGCTCATCAAACAGCATTAGAATATAAAATACCTACTTGGGGTGTTTTGGCACATGGATTAGATCAAATTTATCCTAACGAACATAGAAAATTAGCAAGCGATATTATTAAAAATGGAGGACTCATAACTGAATCCAGAAAAGAAACTACTATTCACCCCTATTGTTTTCCTAAACGAAATAGAATTGTTGCTGGAATAAGTGATGCCACTTTGGTTATTGAAACCGATTTAAAAGGAGGTAGTATGATTACTGCAAATTTAGCTTTTGATTACAATAAAGAGGTATTTGCTCTTCCTGGCAAAATTCACGATCCCAAGAGTAAAGGCTGTCTTGCTTTAATTAGAAGAAACAAAGCACATATATACCATGATGTAGAAAGTTTAATTGAGGATATGTCCTGGCCTGTTAAAGAGAAGAATTACTCAGTTCAATCATTAAAAATTGAGTTTCCTAAAGAAACCCAAAGAGTTTTAGATCATATTCAATTACATGGTCCCTTGCACAGAGAAGAAATAGCTAATCAATTAAAAATCAATGCGGGTGTTCTTTCAACATTACTATTCGAATTAGAAATGAAAGCTCAAATTCAACTACTAGCAGGTAACAGATATGCTAGGCTCTAAAAAAGGATTTTGTGTAAATTCCCCAAGGCCCTATCTTTGCCTATGGCAACAAGAAATACTACAAACAATTCCCGCATTTTTGGTAAAGGCTTAACATTTGACGATGTATTGTTAATGCCCGCATATTCTGAAATACTTCCTTCAGAAGTAAAAATTCAAACTCAACTTACCAAAAACATACAACTCAATGTTCCTATTTTATCTTCTGCAATGGATACTGTTACAGAAGCACAATTAGCCATTGCTTTAGCACGTGAAGGAGGCATTGGTATTTTACATAAAAATATGAGTATTGAAAGACAAGCAGAGCAAGTGCGTAAAGTAAAAAGAAGCGAAAGTGGATTAATTGTTGACCCAATAACCTTAGAAGTAAACTCAACAATTGGAGATGCACTAAAATTAATGAAGGAAAATAAGATTGGAGGAATACCCATCATAGATAAAACAAAAAAATTAGTGGGCATCTTAACCAATCGTGATTTAAGATTTGAAACCGATCGTAAAAGAAAGGTAAGTGAGGTAATGACAAAAGAAAATTTAGTGATTGCACCTGAAGGCACCGATTTGAGAAAAGCAGAAAAAATTCTTCGTCAATATAAAATTGAAAAATTACCTGTTGTGAACAAACAGGGAAAATTAATTGGACTTATTACCTACAGAGACATTTTACAACTTAGTGCGTTCCCAAATGCGGTAAAAGATAATATTGGTCGTTTGCTGGTAGGGGCCGCTTTAGGAATTACCAAAGATTTATTAGATCGTGCCGCTGCCTTACAAAGTGTTGGCGTTGATATTGTTTCATTAGATAGTGCACATGGACATAGCAAAGGTGTCCTACAAGCTTTAAAATTATTAAAGAAAACTTTTAAGAATTTACCAGTCATTGCAGGAAATATAGCCACTGCAAAAGCTGCCATTGCTATGGCTGAAGCGGGTGCTGATACTGTGAAAGTGGGTATTGGACCAGGTTCAATTTGTACCACTAGAATTGTAGCGGGTGCTGGTGTACCTCAATTAACTGCGGTTATGGAAGCGGCTAATGCATTAAAAGGAAAAAATATTCCCATCATTGCAGATGGGGGAATCCGTTATACAGGAGATATGGTTAAAGCTTTAGCAGCAGGTGCAAGCAGCGTTATGATGGGTAGTATTTTTGCAGGTACTGAAGAAAGCCCAGGAGAAACCATTATATATGAGGGTAGAAAGTTTAAAGGATATCGTGGCATGGGAAGTATAGGTGCCATGAGTCAAGGAAGTGGTGATAGATATTTTCAAGAGGGTGAGTCTGATGCAAAAAAATATGTTCCGGAAGGCATCGAAGGCAGAGTCGCCTATAAAGGAAATTTACACGAAATTGTTTATCAATTTGTAGGAGGACTTAAAGCAGGTATGGGTTATTGTGGTGCAAAAAATATAAAAGATTTACAAAATGCAACATTCGTTCAAATAACTAATGCAGGTATGAGAGAAAGTCATACACACGATGTTGAAGTTACTAGAGAAGCGCCCAATTATAGTAAGAAATAAATAACTTTTATATACAGGTCCTTGAAAAAAAATATTTTTCTTTTTTTATTGTTGTGCTTGGGCTTAATTAATAAAAAGGCCTTAGCGCAGGATACAACTACTTCCGCCTCTCGGATACAAATAAGTATTTTAACCTGTGATGCCGCTGAAGATATTTATACCCTTTGGGGACATACTGCTGTAAGAGTAATTGATAGCGTGAATCATACCGACATTGTATTTAACTATGGCACTTTTAATTTTAATGAACCTAATTTTATTGCCAAATTCGTTAAAGGAGATTTACTTTATTTCGTTTCTGTGAATTATTACAGCGATTTTTTAAACGAATACCAGATAGAAAAAAGAAATGTATACGAACAGGTTTTACAATTAAGTAAGGATGAAAAAATAAAATGGTACACTGCTTTACAAGTAAATACGATAGGTAATAACCGTTTTTATTTATATAATTTTATTTCTGATAATTGTACCACACGAATAAAAGATGGTTTATTAAAAGTGAGTCCATTAACACCTAGCGCACTCAATGTAAAATCTTATCGAGAGGAAATTATTAGTGCACCTTATAAACATCAATTGCCATGGATCGGACTTGGAATTGATTTATTACTAGGATCCTTCTCAGATCAGAAACCCAATAATGTTCAAGCGGGATTTTTACCTTTTCTATTGCATCAACAATTAGCAAACACTAGTCATCTTGTCATTAAAGAAAATGTATTAAAATTTGCAGAGCCCACTGAATCTTTGAGTCAATCCCCTTTTTATTTACTTATAATAATTTTTATATTTTATACTTTTTGCTCGCTTTGGAATAGCCTTCTAACACAAAAGTTAGCAAAGATTTTAGATATTGTATTTTTAATGGCACTTACACTGGGAGGAAGCTTAATGTTTTATATGAGTTTTATTTCAAAACACACAGCCTGTTATCAGAATTACAATTTAATGTGGATACATCCACTGTATATTATAGCACTCATTTTTTACTTTATTCCCTCTAAACTTGTTGGACAAATTGGAATGGTATTCCTTTCCTCAGTAATAGCATTAATAATAACTTGCTACTGGCTTCCACAGCATTTTTCTAAAGAAGTATGGATGCTCATAGCTATGGCCATTGTTCTCAACTACCGTTTAATTGAAAAAGGACGTATTCAAGCTTTATTACACCATCAGAAATTTATTTAAAAAATTTATCAACTTAATTTAGTAACATGTCAAAAATTATTTTAATAACAGGTGCTAGTTCCGGATTTGGAAAAGCAATTGCTGAAAAATTTGCAGCTGGTGGCTGGAATATTATTTTAACTGCAAGAAGAAAAGAAAAATTAGAAAAAGTAGCCAAAGACATAGAACAAAAATATAAAGTCAAAACCTTAAACTTAGTCTTTGATGTTCAACATAAACAAAAGGTATTCGAACAAATAGGTGCTTTACCCCAAGAGTGGCAATCCATTGATGTGCTCGTAAATAATGCAGGTCTTGCATTAGGAAGGGATAGTTTTGAAAATGCACATATAGAAGATTGGGAAACCATGATTGATACGAATATAAAAGGTGTATTATATACCTCTAAAGCAACACTTCCCTATTTAATTAAAAATCAAGGGCATATTATAAATATTGGAAGTACTGCAGGCAAAGAAGTATATAAAGAGGGTAATGTTTACTGCGCTTCCAAACATGCGGTGGATGCTATAAGTAAGGCTCAAAGAATTGACTTATTACCCTATAAAATTAAAGTAACAGCCATACATCCCGGTGCTGTAGAAACAGATTTCTCTTTAGTACGATTTAAAGGAGATACCACTAAAGCTGCTGCAGTATATGCAGGTTATGAACCTCTAAAAGCAGAAGATGTTGCAGATACTATATGGTATGTTGCCAATGTTGCTAAACACGTTTGCATTAATGATGTAGTGATGACCTGTGTTGCTCAGGCCAATTCAATGTACTTACATAAAGATGCATAAATGCTAAGAATGTAAATTATGCAATTGTTCCAAGCCTGCTTGAAAATCTTTCCAAATTTCATTGACAATTTCTGCTGCTGGCATTATAGAATGAATCATAGCGCTAGCTTGTCCAATTTCTAATTCTCCGTTTTCAAGATCTCCTTCGAACATGCCTTTTTTAGCTCTCCCTTTGGCTAATTTTTCTGTCAACACTTCTTTACTAGCTCCCTGTTTTTCAATAGCTAAAATTTCATTAGCAAATTTATTTTTTAATAAACGCACCGGAGCAAGTGACTTTAATCCAAGTTCTGTAGCACCCTCTTTAGATTCAATTATTGCATTTTTAAAATTGATATGGCTGGAGGCCTCGAAACTACAAACAAATCTAGATCCTATTTGTACTGCCTGAGCACCTAAAGCAAAAGCAGCTAACATTTGAGCTCCTGTAGCAATTCCACCGGCAGCAATTACTGGTATATTTACCGCATTACATACTAAGGGAATAAGTACCAAGCTTGTAGTTTCTTCTCTACCATTGTGACCACCTGCCTCAAAACCTTCAGCTACTACCGCATCACAGCCTGCAGCTTCTGCCTTTAGAGCAAACTGAGCACTACTTACTACATGAACCACTATACATCCTGCTGCTTTTAATGTAGAGGTCCAAGTACTTGGATTGCCTGCACTTGTAAAAACAATGGGTACTTTTTCTTCTATAATAATTTGAATATGCGCTTTAATGTCGGTATATAACAAAGGCAAGTTAACAGCAAATGGTTTATCGGTAGCAGCCTTAGTTTTTTGAATATGTGATCTTAAAACTTCTGGATACATACTTCCCGCACCAATAATACCTAAACCACCAGCATTACTAACAGCACTAGCTAATTCCCAACCACTAGCCCAAACCATACCTGCTTGAATTATAGGTAGATTAATTTTAAATAAAGTAGTAATCTTATTTTGCATCAACATAAAGGAAGTTTTTCAAAAAGTCATAGCTATCCTTATCCAAAATCTATCTCTGTATTGTCCCCAATATTTAATGTACGACTTAGCCCTTTTACTGCAGCGTCATTTCCTATTAATGAATTGTCTAAAACAACTTCATCTAATGTAGTGTAGGATCCAATGATACTTTCTTTTACTACCGAACTCTTTATAGTAGTATTATTACCTATTGTCACATGTGGCCCAATAATTGAATTTTCAATGGTACATCCTTCTGCTATACTTACAGGAGCAATGATTATACTATTAGGATAGGTTTCTGGAGTGACCAATAAACCGCCTGTTTTTTTAAGTAGTACCGCATTTGCTTCCAATAAATTTTCTTTCTTGCCACAATCATACCAATGCTTCACCTTACATGCTTTGAATTGTACACCTTTTTGAATCATACAATCTATAGCGTCTGTTAAATGATACTCTCCATTTGATTTTATATTTTCTGAAAATAAATGTTGAAAGCATTCAAATAAAATTCTTGACTCTTTTATTTTATAAATTCCAACTAAGGCATCATTTGATTTGGGTATGGCAGGTTTTTCGATGGCATGTTCTACAAATAAATTATCATTGAGCTCTACCACACCAAATTTTCTAGGATCGTCAACTTTTTTAATACCTAAAACACTGTAAGGACTCTCCATTACTTCTTTCATATCAAATTCACAAATGGTATCTCCTAAAGAAATAAATACCTCATCCTCGCCCACTATTGACTTAGCCAGCTCAATGGCATGTGCAGTTCCTTGTCTATCGTTCTGATATACAAAATGAGTGGTTAAATGAGGATAGGTAGTTTGTACATAGTCCTGTATTTTTTCACCTAAATACCCTACAATAAAAATAAATTCGGTGATACCAACTTCATGTAATTGATCAACTATAAAACTAAGTATTGTTTTACCTGCAATAGGTATAAGTGCTTTAGGCTGTGTGTAGGTATGAGGACGAAGTTTTGCACCAGCACCTGCAACAGGAATAATAGCCTTCATGTTTCACATTTTAGGGGGTGGTAAAAGTAGCAAATAACCTTAACTAATACTAGAATTTTAAACCTAAAAAGTAAATTTTACACAAAGAAATTGAAAATGTGGATATTAGAGCTTCAACTGTTGAAACTTGTACTTTGACTAGGCTTATTTATGAATTAATTTCGCATAAAGAATCATAAAAATTGAAATATGCAAAGAGACACACTCGTATTTGACATTATCCGTCAAGAATTAGATCGCCAAAGAAGGGGAATTGAATTAATTGCATCTGAAAATTTTACCAGTTTACAAGTAATGCAGGCTATGGGAGGAGTGATGACCAACAAATATGCCGAGGGTTATCCCGGTCGCAGATATTATGGTGGTTGCGAAATTGTAGATAAAACTGAAACATTAGCCATTGACAGATTAAAAGAAGTATTTGGAATTGAATATGCAAACGTACAACCACATAGTGGTGCACAGGCTAACGCTGCTGTAATGCTTGCCATTCTTCAACCTGGCGATTCAATTTTAGGATTGGACCTAAGTATGGGCGGTCATTTAACGCACGGAAGTGCTGTGAATTTCTCTGGTAAAATTTACAAACCACATTTTTATGGAGTAGTCAAAGAAACAGGTTTGATTGATTATGATATGTTAGCCTCTCAAGCTAGAACCCATAAACCAAAACTTATTTTTTGTGGTGCTAGTGCCTACAGTCGTGATATTGATTATGCACGAATCCGTAAAGTGGCTGATGAAGTAGGTGCTTTTGTTTTAGCCGATATTGCACATCCAGCAGGTTTAATTGCCAAAGGTTTATTAAGTTCTCCATTCCAACATTGTCACTTTGTGACTTCTACTACCCATAAAACGCTAAGAGGTCCTCGTGGAGGTGTAATCATGATGGCAAAAGATGGTGAAAATACATTAGGCCTAAAAGATGTAAAAGGCAATTTAAGATTATGGTCAAACATTTTAGATATGGCTGTTTTCCCAGGAACACAAGGAGGACCTTTAGAACATGTAATTGCAGCTAAAGCCATTGCTTTTGGTGAAATTTTATCCAATGAATTTACCAACTATGCAAAGCAAGTACAAAAAAATGCACAAGTAATGGCATCTTCATTTGTGGCTAAAGGATATGAAATTATAAGCGGAGGCACCGATAACCATTTAATGTTAATTGATTTGCGTAATAAAAATATAAGTGGTAAAAAAGCGGAACAAGTTTTAGGTCATGCCGATATTACTGCCAATAAAAATATGGTACCTTTTGACGATAAATCGGCCTTTGTTACTTCCGGTATACGATTTGGATTAGCAGCAGTAACCACTCGAGGTATGACTGAAAAGCATATTCCCTTTGTAGTAGAGGCAATTGATAAAGTTTTAATGAATGCAGATAACGAAACCATCATTGCCCAAACAAAAAAAGAAGTAAATAAATTCATGGAGCAATTTATTTTATATCCTGAGCTAGGATAGAAGCTTTAATAAAACCTCTTACTTTGGAAGGTTTTATTATTTAAAATAGATTAAACTTTATCGCATGATACAGAGAATTCAAACTATTTGGCTTTTATTCGCTAGTGCTGCTGCTTTTTTAGTATTACGCTTTCCTTTTTATTACACGCCCACACCCCATTCATTAGAAATAAATGGGAGCAATAATTATAGTACTCTAATTTCATTAGCTTTTAGCGCCTGCCTCTCATTTGTAAGTATATTTTTATACGGTAATCGAATGTTACAATTGAAGGTAGTATTGATTAACTTTTTACTATCAATTCTTATAGGATACTTTATTTATAAAATTGTTATTACAAATCCAGGTGGTGGCTTCACACTTTTCGCTTTGGCTTTATTTATTATTCCAATATTACTAATAATAGCTATAGTAAATATTTATAAAGATGAAATGAAAGTTAAAAGTGCGGATAGACTAAGATAAGTACTTACCCGTAGAAGAAGCCTTACATTTTGATAAACCCTTGGGCACGCCTGCATATACTATATTTCCTCCTGCTTCACCTGCTTCGGGCCCCATGTCAATAACCCAGTCGGCTACTTTAATAACATCAGTATTGTGTTCTACAACTATTAATGAATGGCCTTGGTCTATTAAAGCATTAAAAGCTTTTAATAATTTGTGAATGTCATGAAAATGTAAACCAGTAGTGGGTTCATCAAATATGAATAACATCTTATTATTTGCTTTTCCTTTACCTAAAAAACTTGCTAATTTTACTCTTTGTGCTTCACCGCCACTTAATGTACTACTACTTTGACCCAATTTTACATAGCCCAATCCTACTTCTTGTAAAGGACTAATTGCTAAAACTATATTTTTTTCTTCACTAAAAAACTCCATTGCTTCATCCACACTCATTTCTAGTACTTCGTATATATTTTTACCCTTATATTGAACCTCTAATACCGCTTCCTTAAACTTTTTTCCTCCACAATCTTCACAAGTTAAATGTACATCTGCTAAAAATTGCATTTCTACCAATTGCTCTCCCTCCCCTTTACAGGTATCACACCTTCCTCCATCTACATTAAAAGAAAAATGCTTAGGTAAAAAGCCTCTAATTTTTGATAAAGCTTGCTTTGAAAATAAATCTCTTATAACATCATATGCTTTAATATAAGTGACTGGATTACTTCTTGAAGACTTCCCAATAGGATTTTGATCGACCATTTCTATTTGATCTATCAAATGCAGATCTCCTTTCAAAGAATTATATCCGCCCACTATTTCAGTAGGTAATTGTTTTGATTTTAATAAAGCATTGTATAATACTTGTTTTACTAAAGAAGTTTTACCACTACCACTTACCCCACTTACTACACATAAACAATGAAGTGGAAAATGAATATTAATATTTTTTAAATTATGTAAATAAGCACCCTCTAATTGTAGAAAATGTTTAGAAATTCTAGTTTTTAAAGGAAGGGGTATACTTAATTGACCACTCAAATATTTTCCAGTTAAACTATTTTTATCTTTAATTAGTGCTGATGCATTTCCTGCAGCTACTATTTCACCTCCTAAATGAGCCGCCAATGGACCCATATCTATGATGTGATCGGCTTGTCTCATAATTTGCTCGTCATGCTCAACTACTACCACTGTATTACCTAAGTCTCTTAAATTTTGTAAAACTTTTATAAGCCTTTCCGTATCTCTTGAATGCAAACCAATACTTGGTTCATCTAATATATATAATGAGTTGGTTAAATTAGATCCTAGGCATCTAGTCAATTGAATCCTTTGGCTTTCTCCTCCGCTTAAACTATTGGCAAGTCGTGATAAAGTTAAATAACCAAGGCCCACATCTATAAGCGTTTGAATACGTTGTTCTAATTCAATTAATAAACGCTTAGAAATTTGTTTATCATGATCAGATAATTTTAATTTAGAAAACCATATTTGTAAATCTTTAACGGGCATAGCACATAATTCTCCTATGTGTTTGCCCCCAATTTTCACATACAATGCTTCCTTACGAACACGATAACCTTCACAATCTGGACAATTAGTTCTACCACGATACCTACTTAACAATACTCTAAACTGCACTTTATATAAATGTGCTTTTACATCTTCAAAAAAATCATCAATGCCCAAAGCTTTGCCTACTCCCTTCCATAATTGAGCAATTTGAGCTTTTGTTAATTTATTAATAGGTTGATGTATTGGAAATCCAGCTTTGCCCGCCTCTTTTATAAATTGATCTTTCCACCAAACTAATTTCTCTCCTTTCCAAGGTGCCACTGCTCCATCATAAACAGATAAATTATCATTGGGTATAACTAAATTTTCATCAATTCCCAAAACTTGACTGTAACCTTCACAGGTAGGACATGCACCGTAAGGATTATTAAATGAAAATAAATTAGGGCTTGGCTCATCAAAGTTCATACCATCTAGCGTGAACTTATTATTAAAAGTTTTTAAAATGGATTCATTTTGCTCAACCCATAATACACCCTCCCCTTCATAAAAAGCAGTTCCAATGGAATCACTCAAGCGATGAATATCATCTTCATCAAAATTCTTTACCATCACACGATCAATTAAAACATACACTTCATTTGCTTTAAAGATTTTTGCAATTTCTACTTTACTCATCATTAAAGCATCTTCAATTCTGAGTATTTCAGACTTTGATTGACTATTAGACCTTATATAAATTCTTGCAAAACCTTTTTGTAATAATATATGGAGCTCTTCTTGTATCTCTCTTTTTGCTTGTTGTTTGAAAGGAACAATAATGACCATTTTATCGCCTAACTTTCCTTTTTGAATAAATTCCAATACATCTTGTATATCTTGCTTTTTTACCTCCAAACCACTAATAGGGGAATAGGTTTTTCCAACCCTTGCATAAAACACTCTCAAATAATCATAAATTTCGGTCATGCTACCCACAGTACTTCTAGGGGTACGTGTAACCACTTTCTGCTCTATAGCAATTGCTGGACAAAGACCTTTAATAAAATCAACATCGGGCTTGCCCATTCTAGACATAAATTGTCTAGCATAGGAAGATAAGCTTTCCGCATAGCGTCTTTGCCCCTCCGCAAATAATGTATCAATGGTCAGTGATGACTTACCACTTCCGGATACCCCCGTCACTACGATAAACTTATTGCGAGGAAAATGTACAGATACATTTTTCAAATTATGCACCCTAGCCCCTACTACTTGAATGTCATTATGATCAGCCATACAGCAAAATAACAGATTCTAGCTCATTTAGTTTTAGAAATTTGTGCCTGTTTTAAGCTTTAAAATGTGGATAGCTTAAAAATATTTTTCTTGTTTTCCACAAATGGAATTTTAGTGCTTATAGCTAGTAATTTGTACAAACTAACTATAGTAAACCTACCCTAATTAACAATGAACAAAGAAATTCAACTCTCAGACAACGAACTTATTCAATCTTTTCAAGAAGGTAATTCCCGGGCTTTTGATGCCCTTTTAGAGCGTCATCAAAACAGAATTTACAATGCCATATTATTTATGGTAAAAGACAGTTACTTGGCAGAAGATTTAATTCAGGAAATTTTAATGAAAATTATTGATAATCTTCAGCAAAAAAAATATGCAGAGGAGGGTAAATTTTTACCCTGGGCCTTACGTATCTCTCATAACTTTGTTGTTGACCATTTTAGAAAAGTTAAACGCACACCCACTATTAAAACCAGCGACGATCAGGACTTATTTGAAATAATTAATCATTCAGATCATCCTGCCGACTATAAAATGACACGCAGCCAAACTCATAAAAATATTCAAGAATTAGTCGATCTTTTACCCGAAGAGCAAAGAGAAATAATTGTTTTAAGACATTATGCCAATCTTAGTTTCAAAGAAATTGCACAAATGACCAATTGTAGCATTAACACTGCTTTAGGCAGAATGCGCTATGGCTTAATTAACCTAAGAAAAATGATGAATGAACGTGGTATGAGTTTTTAATAAAGTACGCTGCTAGAAAACTCAATGCTTATTTATTCTTTCCTATACTACACTGTAGCCACTGTAAATATTTATTAGCATCGGGAGTATAACCAACTGGATGAGATAATAATTTTTGGTCCGTATTTAATACAACATAAAGGGGCTGTGAAGACTGATTAAAATTTTCAGCTTGAAAGGTAGCCCACAAATCACCTATTGAAAGTATCTCTTTTTTAAATCCAGATTTAGTTGTATATGTAAAACGCTTTTGTACAGGGAGTAAGGATTTATCATCTACGTACAAAGAAACCAAAACATAATTATTTTGTATAAAATTCATAACAGCTGGATCGCTCCAAACGTTCTCTTCCATCTTTCGACAATTCACACAAGCCCAACCAGTAAAATCTATTAAAATAGGTTTATTTTCTTGATTCGATAACACTACTGCTTTTTCAAAATCGTTGATGACATTGGCATGTAATCCAGACTTTTCAGAAGCATTATTAAATATACTATAATGGGTGGGTGGTGGAAAACCACTTAAAAATTTTAATAAAGAAACCTTTGATGGTGCAATTCCCACAAGTAATATCACTGCAAAGATAAATGCAAAAAAGGCACCTATTTTTCTGCCGTTTGAAATTGATTGATTCTTTATATCATGAGGTAATAATAATTTTCCAAATAAATAAAATGATAGAGCAATACTTATCATTGCCCAAATGCCTAAAAACACTTCTCTTTTTAATATGCCCCAATGTTCAACTAAATCGGCATTGGACAAAAATTTAAATGCCAAAGCTAATTCTAAAAAGGCCAATACTTTTTTTACAGTATCTAACCAACCACCCGACTTTGGTAAACTTTGAAGCCATTGTGGAAATATAGCAAATAAAGAAAAAGGTAAGGCCAAAGCCAATCCAAAACCTGCCATTCCATATGTAAGGGCCCATGCCCCTCCTTGCAATGACCCCACCAGCAAAGTTCCTAGAATAGGTCCTGTACAAGAAAAAGATACAATGGCCAAAGTGATGGCCATGAAAAATATGCCTGCAAAACTACCTAGTCCACTTTTCGCATCGGCTTTATTAGCAATGGAACTAGGTAAAGTAATTTCAAAAAATCCAAAAAAAGAAATACTAAAAAATATAAAAATGATAAAGAAAATAATATTTAACCAAGGATTAGTAGAAATACTATTAAAAATTTCAGGCTGTACATTTCCTAAAAGATGAAAGGGTATACTTGCTAATACATAAATTAAAAATATACTAAGGCCATAGAGCAATCCATTTTTAATACCTTGCTTCTTATTGATAGAACGTTTAGTAAAAAATGAAACAGTGACAGGTATCATTGGAAACACACAAGGAGTTATTAAGGCTATTAAACCTCCCAAGAAACCAAGCAATAATAATTCCCAAGGACTTGAACTACTGTTATCAGAGGCACTATTGGTTCCACATGCATTCAAAGGTACACTGGTAGATGCAGCGGGTAGAAGAATTTGAAAACCCTCCACTTTTTTACCACGGGCAAGTGCAACAGAAAAAGGAATCTCAAGACTTAAAAAAGAATCGGCCTTAGCCACATTCATCGCCATCACTACATGCAAACTGTCGGGCTGAAACCCTTTTATATTGATAGGTTGAGCTATTTCAAATGAGGTATTGAAAAAAAAAGCTTTTCCAAATAGAATATCTTTTTGATGAACGGGAGTTACCGAAAAAATACATTTGTCCTGAAAAGTAACCGTCTCCATGGATGAAGAAAATGTAGGAGCATTTAAACCATCTGGATTCTCTGCATAGATTCGCCATCCTTCCTTCATTTGTACATTTGCTTTTATAGTATACGAGCTATCATTGATAAGTATAGCCTTTGCAGAAATAGAAATAGGCTGTTGCCCATAGACAGAGGGCACCATCAATGAAGTCATTAAAAATACAATGAAGGCAAGTATTTTATTCAAAATGAATTATTATTACAAATAAGTTAATTAATGCAAAGCTACTTCAAAAGAAACCTTAGCAGGAGGCAAACAACGATCATCGTTACAAACACTATATTCTACTGTGCCTGCTAGTGTAGTCTTACTAGCTACCTTTAAATTTACCGTTTGTATAAAGTCAACCTTATCACTAAAAAAAGCTAAATTGGTATTAAAGTTTTTATCAAACATTTTTTGAAGTTTTCCCACTTCCTTGGTTTTACCCACCAATTGAATTAAAGGGTTTTTACTAAAAGTAAAATGGGTGGGAATAGGACCTCCTGATACAAACTGCGAATACACATGCCAAGAAGCATCTATTACAGCAGTAGCTACCAAATCATATTGTTTTTCCGATTTTTTTACAGCGTTAAAACTCCATTTTACTGGATTAGGTTTTTGAGCATTGATAGATCCTGCAACAAATAGCATTACCAATACGACTAATAATTTTTTCATAATGAGTGTCCAATTAATTTTTCAAACCAAGAATTTCAAATACTTTCTTTCCATCAATATTACCCAAAGCTTCAGAAGTAGCACGCTCGGGATGAGGCATCATACCAAATACGTTACGATGCTCGTTGCAAATACCAGCTATGTCCATAGTAGATCCATTAGGATTTGCATTTCCACCCAACTCTCCTTTTTCATTACAATAGCGAAATACTATTTGCAAATTTTTCTCTAAATGTTTTAAAGTAGTTTCATCGGCATAATACCTGCCTTCACCATGGGCGATAGGTATTTTCAATGCTTCACTTTTGTCGGTTTTAATATAAACGTTTTTACAAACAAATTGTTGATTGGCATTTTGCAATAAAGCACCTGGCAATAAACCAGATTCACATAAAATTTGAAAACCATTACACACACCCAAAACCTTCCCTCCTTTATTCGCAAACTCAATGACAGATTTCATCATTGGACTGAATTTGGCAATAGCTCCACAACGTAAATAATCGCCATAAGAAAAACCCCCTGGAAGTACAATACAATCTTCAGTAGTAAAATGAGATATATCACTGTCTTTATGCCATAGCATTTCAACAGCATAACCTAAATCTTGTTCTAAAGCATCTTGCATATCTCTATCGCAATTTGATCCCGGAAATACCAATACACCAAACTTCATAATTATTAATTTAATGCTTTTAACTAAGGAACAAAGTTACCAAAAAGCCTCAAAAAGAATGGCTTAAATTCTTCACTTAACTAAAGTGGTTATACACAATAACCGCCGTACCTGCCCAGAATAAAAGATTGGGGATGAGTAACCTTTTTGGCGTGGCATAGGCAAAACTGATGAAACTAGCCAATGGGGCAATTACAATTGCCGATGCATAAAGGGCTTGTACCGAAAAAAGAATAGGTTGAAAAAAAGTAAGTAGTAACGTTAGAAAAATAACACCCCAATACTTTCTTACTTGAATAATAAAACGTGATTGCTGTTCATTCCAATAATAAAAACCTACGAGCAATTGAATACCCATTACTATTAATGCAAGAATAATTTGAAAACTAGGCTGTACTAATGGATTTTTCCAATCTAACTTAGGTAAATAATGTCTAAAATTTGCAATATTGCCTATTAAAAAAACATAGGTGAAAATAAAATAAAAGGGAAGTAAAATACCCATCAAAAGTACGATCCATTCAGCCAATTGGAATGGCCTTATAATTATTAAAGCAAACAAAACTACTAGAATTAAAATTGCAATGGGTTCATATAAAATAATGGACAAACCTACAATGAGTCCAATGTTAAACTCTAGGGTCTTGGGTTGACTTTGATCATATAAACGTAACAGTTTTACCAGTATCCAAATAACCAATGAATTAGCAATAAGGCCAGCACTAATTACGTCCCAATAAGGAAATACAGCAGTTAAAATAATATAGGTGAAAGCAGGTATATAGCTAATTTGTTGAAACATTTTAAAATTACTCAATAAAATATTCAATCTTATAGCTTGGCTTATAATAATAACATGAAATAAAACTATCAACATCAAAGGTGATAGATTTTGTAAATAATGATGCAAAAAATAAGATAAAACCCCGTCCGATTCATTGGCCACCACCAATGGTGGATGTAACCATACGTGGAAATGCAACGCAAGGCTTAATAGTACTAAAAAAACTAAATTAAGATCGGATTTATCTTTAAATAAAAAAACCACAGTCTTTTATTGAATTTGAATTTTAGCAAAGCCAATTTTATTTTTAAACTGGTAAGGTAAAATGGCTTCATGCTCTCCAACTTGCTTTAAACTTTTTGGCATCCATTCATAATTCTTTTCATTCAAAATAATAGAATTGCCTTTTACTAATTGACCATTTTTTGTAAGCGTATTCACAATTAATTGATGAACTCCTTTTTGTTTATGGTGATAAACAAAACTCATTCCTTTTTCATTTTCGAGTGTGCCATACCCAATAAATTGATCAACATTTTGATCGGTTTGTTTTTTATCGATGGTTTTTACCCATTGCAAGTTCCCTTTAATATCAAAAGACAATAAAGCAATATTATTCGCATTATAAGTTACACTGGGGTAACCAAAAGATGCATAAGGATTCATCCATCTATTATAGAAAAAGGGATTACCCCAGCCAAATCTAGTCCAAGGGTAGAAACCAAAGGGTCTATTCCAATAATAAAACAAATAAGGATTATAAAAAGCACCTCCATAAAAATAATCCCATCTAGAAAACAGGGTTCTATTTGAATAAGACTCTGCCGCTTCACTAATAACTACAAAACTACCATCTGATTGAGTACTCACTTTATCTAAATAAAACATATCAAAGGCATCCTTTAAATTTCTTTTATTGGTTACCAAAGCCCTTACTGCATCGGTAAATCTATTTGAATTGGTTAGTATTTCTTTCTTGGTTGAAATATCCCAGATATAAGAATATAAACCCTCTATATTTCCTTTTTTAGTTGTTGCATAATATGAATTCAAAATAACATGTCCAGCCCTATTGTCAATTTTGACTCTTATATCATCCAAGAGTAAACTATTATTTAATACTGGAGATTCCACTACCTCTTCACCACTAGCCGATAAATACAATAAACTTACAGCAGGTGCCATATTGGTTTGTGTTACATTTCTTAAGCAGAATAAGTTTCCTGCGTTATCTAAAGCAAAATCGGATAGGTTTGATTTTTTATTAGTGGAATTAATACTAATTTCGGCTTCATTGATGCTTTCCATTTGCTGATTTAAAGTAATAGCTCTTACTTTTATAGCATTAGGGTTAGTAGTATTGACGCTAAATATTGCTAATTTTTGACGATCCTCACTTTCCAATAAATTGAATACTTTCATTCGAACACCAGGTCTTACTTTGGTTGCAGAATCAACCACTCTTGGACTACCCACCAATAAGCCATCCGCATTTAATTCAGCCACAGCAGCGTATACAGTAGCTTTCAATTGAAATTGAAAAAATACATACACATGATTGGAATGAGTAATAAATTCAATACCATTTAATTGTGTAGTTTTTATAAAAGATAAATCGTTTTGTTTCACCAATTGCATCCTCTCATTATATTGAGCAATAGTAGCAATTCCATCTACATTTTTATAGATCCAATAACGACTTCCCACTTTTCCTAAAACCTCATACTGCATATCTTCCTTATCGGATTTTTCAATGCCCGCTACTTCATAAGATTGTGCTAATAAAAATGGCATGCCCAACAATAAGGCCACAGACAAACTTAAAAAATACTTCTTCATGGTTGTGAAATTTTATAGTACAAATTTAACGCATTAATTAGAAAGCAAAAATGCTTCTAATGAATATTAACGCTTGTTTAGTAAATTGGTTAAAAAAAACTAAAAATTAGCATTCCTTTAAAATCACTGCTTGACTATTTACTTCTAGACTATATACTTGCCCTTGCTTTATGGCATAATTGGCTAGGGAATGACTAATAGGAAAATCAAAACATATGGGATAGCTATAACCCAAGGTATGCTCTTTAATTATTTCATACGCAGTAGCACCAAAATCGGAGGCTGCATCTTTTAAATCGGTAAAGCCCCCTATGACTAAACCCGATAAATTTTCAAATAAACCTGCATTTTTACACTGTATCATTAATCTATCAATATTATAATGATACTCTCCCACCTCTTCTAAAAATAAAATTTTTCCATGCATGTCAACCGCAATGTTAGAACCTATTAAATGAGAAAGTATACACAAATTACCTCCCACCATTTCAGCATTTGTACTTCCAACTATATTCATGCTATGAGGGGCAATGCTATAACTGGTTTTTTGCCCTTCTAAAACTTGTTTTAACGATTGTAAATAGGGCTCCCCCAACTCGCCTTTGGTAAAGGCTGCTGCCATGGGACCATGAATACTCATGCAATTTTGTTTCAATATAGCTGCATGTAAAACGGTAATATCACTAAAGCCAATAACCCATTTGGGATATTTATTAAATACTGTAAAATTAATGTTGTTAATAATTCTACTTGCTCCATAGCCCCCTCTGGCACAGAGAATGGCTTTCACAGAGCTATCATCAAGCATGGCTTGCAATTCATTTGTTCTTTGTTGATCAGAGGCAGAAAAACAATTTTTTTTAGTACCAACATTCTCCCCTAACTTAATCTTATAGCCCCATGTTTCTAAGGTTTGAATACAATTTTGTACTTTTTCCAAGGGGATATGTCCTGATGGACAAATTATACCAATAGTGTCGCCCTGTTGAAGAGGAGTCGGTTGAATCATACCACAATATTAAGTACTTTTGCAGCAATGAGCACTCCTAAAAGATATTTGATTACGGCAGCCCTCCCTTATGCCAATGGACTCAAACATATTGGCCATTTAGCAGGTGCTTATTTGCCAGCAGATATATATGTTCGCTATTTAAAGGCGCTGAAAAAAGATGTAGTTTTTGTATGTGGTAGTGATGAACATGGCACTGCTATACCCATTCAAGCTACTAAAGAAGGGACCACTGCTCAGGCAATTATTGATAAATACCATCCTATTATTGAACAAAATTTTAAGGACTTAAGTATTGATTTTGATATTTATCATAGAACAAGCGATCCCTTGCACCATGAAACTGCAAGTGCTTTTTTCAAAGAACTTGAAGCCAAGGGTGATTTAGAAACCAAGACTACAGAGCAATATTTTGACCAAGCCACTGAAACATTTTTAGCAGACCGTTATATTAAAGGCACTTGCCCTAATTGTAGTCATCCTGAAGCGTATGGCGACCAATGTGAAAAATGTGGCAAAAGTTTAAGTCCTGAAGAATTAATAAATCCAGTAAGTACCTTAAGTGGAAAAGCCCCCATAAAAAAACAAACCACACATTGGTATTTACCTCTCAATAAACACGAAGACTTCTTACGTCAATGGATTTTAAACGACCACGCTAAAGATTGGAGGCCTGCCGTAGTGGGTCAGTGTAAAAGCTGGATTGAGGCAGGATTACAGCCAAGAGCAGTCACTCGTGATTTAGATTGGGGGGTAAAAGTACCCTTAGCAACTGCTACAGGAAAAGTTTTGTACGTTTGGTTTGACGCCCCCATAGGCTATATAAGCGCTACTAAACAATGGGCTGCACAAACTGGAAAAGATTGGACACCCTATTGGAATGATAAACAGACTAAGTTGGTACATTTTATTGGTAAGGATAATATTGTTTTTCATTGTATTATTTTTCCAATCATGTTGAAGTTGCATGGAAATATTTTACCCGATAATGTACCTGCTAATGAATTTATGAATTTAGAGGGTGATAAGATGAGTACTTCCAAAGGATGGAGTATTGAAATGGATGATTTCATAAAAAATTGGATTAAAAAAGAGAATGGAGGTGGTGGACTGGCCGATAGTCTTCGTTTTTATTTAACTGCCATTGCTCCAGAAACGAAAGACAGTGAATTTACTTGGAAAGGATTCCAAGAATCTGTCAATGGAGAATTAGTTAGCATATTTGCCAATTTCGTCAATAGAACCTGGGTCTTAATGCATAAACTTTGTAAGGGTAAAGTACCGGCTATTCATACTGAATATTTGGATACTGAAGACGAAGCTATATTAGTAAGCGTACAAGAGGCAAAACAAAAAATTACTGAATTACTAGAGCAGTATAAATTTAGAGAAGCACAATTTGAAGTAATAAATTTGGCACGCATTGGGAATCAATACATGCAAAAAAAAGAACCCTGGATACTTGCCAAAAATTTAGATACCGACCCCACCGCTCAAGCAAAAATTGATAACACCATGCATGCTTGTTTGCAGCTTTGTGCCAACTTAGCAATTTTAATTAATCCATTTTTACCATTCACTGCAAAAAAAATGTGCTCTATGATGAAAGTGGTTGATAGAATGCTAGAATGGGAAAATGCAGGAAACTTTAAATTACTAAAAGTGGGATATAGTATGCGTCCACCTGAATTACTATTTAGAAAAATTGAGGATGAAGAAATAGAAGCTGAATTAACCCAACTAAAAAATAATCTCAACGCTAAAAAAGCGACTATGGAAACTATACCTACTACCGCAAGCAATTCTAAAGAGCTAAAACCAGAAATTGTTTTTGATGATTTTGGAAAAATAGATTTGCGTGTGGGCACCATCGTGGATGCTAAGAAAGTAGAAAAAGCAGACAAACTTTTACAATTAGAAGTAGATCTTGGCTCTGAAATAAGAACCATTTTATCAGGTATTGCCATGCATTTTGACCCTACCCAAATTATAGGAAAGCAAGTGGTGGTAGTGGCAAATTTAGCACCTCGTAAAATGCGAGGAATAGAAAGTAAGGGTATGATTTTAATGGCAGAAGATAGCAATGGTAAATTATATTTTGTTCAACCAAGTGAAGCCATTTCTCCTGGAAGTACCATTTCATAAATTTACTTTTCATATTTATAAATTAGAACTATAAGCATCAAAAAGCCCTTTGAAATTCAAAGGGCTTTTTGATGAAACAATAGAAGTTATATTTTCAGCTCTTATCTATTTTATTAAAGTGATAAAAATTAAATACACTCTTTCAATTCCTTTTCTGTGTAGGCAAGTCCATACTGCTTTAATACATCATCGGGTACACCCGCCCAGATATTAGGTACATTGCCCATGTAACCTAAATCTTTTACACCTATTTCTGCAGTATAAAAACCAGTGGTTACTAAATCTCTTATTTTATTAAAAAAGCTAACCCCTTGTGCCACTTCGGGTGCTGCTTTTTTAGGATAGGCAATTTCATCAACTATACCAATTTGCTCCTTATTGGAACATGCTCTAAAAGCTTTACCATGTTTTTTATAACTATGTAAATCTAACCATCTTAATCCTCCACGCATAGGCACTTGATGATCAGGCATGTCTTTCACAATGAATTCAATAAACTCAGGCACTTTTGCATCAGTCGCAGAGCCACTTATAGCATCTTTAGGAATAATTATATCAGATAAAATTGTAATAGTAGCCATTTCGTCTTCTGTAAAAAAATTAGGCTGGGCTTTTACTTTTACTAAATAATCTTTTTCTTCCTGCATACGATCATCCATATTCACTTCGGCTACCGTAGTGGCAGCATTTTTACATGCTTCTACCAAAACAGTTGTTGAAACTGTTCCAAGAATCATTGCCTTAATGGATTTCCTTCTGTCCATAATTTTATAAATTTTGTTTCTTTAATTCTTCTAATACATATTCTGAAGTGCGCATGGACAATGCTAAAATTGTCCATGTAATATTTTTATCTGCCTGTGATGTGAAAACTGAGCCATCTACGCAAAATAAATTTTTACAATCGTAAGCTTGTCCGAATGCATTCAAAGGTGCTGTTTTTTTATCGGCACCCATACGCACCGTGCCAGCTTCGTGAATAATATTTCCTGGATTAGATAATCCATATTTATTGCTTGCATCATCTTGATCTCCCCAAGTAATGACAGCTCCCATTTCATGCATTATTTCACGGAAAGTTTCTTTCATATGTTTTGCCTGCTTCACTTCATATTCTGAATTCTTACAATCAAATTTTAATACAGGAATACCATATTTATCCACTACATCTGGGTCAATGCTACACTTATTTTCAAAACGAGGAACTGCCTCACCACGTCCTCCCATACCAACACTAGCACCATAAAAGAATCTTACATCTTCTTTTAGTGATTCGCCGTATCCACCTGCTTCTTTGGTTTTTCCATTCACTTGAAACTTGCCATTCAAACCTTGCATCCCCATACCAAAACCGTAACTAGGTTGACTCATACCACCCCAATATTCTATATGATATCCACGAGGAAAGTCTAATTTTTTATTATCTAACCACCAAGGCGTGTATACATGCATACCACCCACACCATCTTCATTATATCTTTTACGACCAAACAATGCAGGTATTACTCCTCCCATGGCTGCCCCTGTTGAATCATGTAAATAATGTCCCACAACACCAGAACTATTGGCTAGACCATTAGGGTGTTTAGTAGATTTTGAATTCAATAACAAACGAGCCGTCTCACAAGTACTAGCACCAAGTATTACTACTTTCGCATTAATCTGATATTCTTTATTGTCAAATTTATTGACATAAGATACTCCTGTTGCTTTTCCCTCATTGTCAGTCATTACTTCACGTGCCATGGCTCCTGTAATTAAATCTACATTACCTGTTAAGATAGCCGGTTTCACTAAAACAGATGAAGAAGAGAAGTCGCCATATACTTTACAGGAACGATTACATTGTCCACAATAAAAACAAGCACCACGTTCATCATTAATTTTTTTTGTTAATATTGATAAGCGAGAGGGAATAACAGGAATATTAATGCCAGTGGCTGCTTTTTTAAACATCAATTCGTGTAGACGTGGTTTTGGAGGAGGCAAGAAAATTCCATCAGGATCATTTTCACGTCCTTCATTAGTTCCATATACTCCAATTAATTTATCAATCTTATCATAGTAAGGTTTAATATCCTCGTAACCTATAGGCCAATCATCGCCTAAGCCATCGATACTTCTTCTTTTGAAATCGTGTGGCCCAAAACGAAGAGAGATACGACCCCAATGGTTTGTTCTACCACCTACCATTCTTGCTCTCCACCATTCAAACTTATCACTACCTGGAGTTTGAGTATAGGGCTCTCCATCAATTTCCCAACCCCAGAAAGAAGCATCAAAATCTCCAAAAGGTCTCATTTTTGTACTTGCTCCACGTCGTGGAGAATCCCATGGATTTTTCAATTGTGCAGAATTTTTTGCAGGATCAAATTCAGGGCCTGCTTCCAATACACATACTTTTAATCCTGCTTTCGATAATACGTAAGCAGCCATTCCACCTCCAGCTCCGGAACCCACAATAACAGCATCATATTTTTTAGGGGATACTTTTACTTCAAAATTGGACATAAGACAATTGTTTTTCTACTGTAAATAAAAAATGAATTTAATGAAAAATTGGGATGAAATGCAAAAAACGACCCCTCATTTTTTGAGCGGAAAGAATAGTTTAAAAAACAAAAGGCCCCTATTAGAGGGCCTTTTGAAAAATCATTAGTGAAATAAAAAAATTTATACTCTAAATACCATTCATTTTTGAGTATTAAGAACAACCCATGGAAGTTCCGCAATTCAAACATTTATAGCAAGTACCGCTTCTAATGGTTATGTGTCCACAAGTGCTACATGCTGGTGCATCACTTTGCATGCTTTTTGCAGCTGCAGTTATATTGTTCATTGAATCATTAGCATCCACTGCAACAGCAACATTGGCTTTAGCTGCAGGAGCCACTGCAGGAGCGGTAACTCGAATACTACTTAATTCAGGCTTTCCAACAAGTGTAATATCGCCCTGTTCACCTAAGTTTTCAACTGTAGGCTTATCTAAAACATGTACTAAATCGGTTCTACCTAAATATTCATAAGCTAAAGAACGGAATATAAAGTCAACAATGGATGTAGTGGTTTTAATATTCGGATGATCTACCATTCCAGAAGGTTCAAACTTAGTAAATACAAATTTTTCTACGAACTCTTCTAAAGGTACTCCATATTGTAAACCAACAGAAACAGCTATGGCAAAGCAGTTCATTAAACTACGAAGGGTAGATCCTTCCTTGGCTAAATCAATAAAAATTTCACCTAAAGTATTGTCGTTGTATTCTCCGGTTCTTAAAAATAAAACCTGGCCTCCAATTCTTGCTTTCTGTGTAAAGCCACGACGCTTAGCTGGCATAGATTTACGCTCTACAATACGAGATAATTGACGCTTGAAAGTAGTATCGGTTGAAGCAGCCATTCTTTTTTGAACCTCTTCCAACAATTCATCTACATTCAACTTGCTTAAATCAACTAATTGAGAACCGCCGTCAACATCCACCTCTTGCTCAACATTGTCTGTTTTTTTCTTCTTGTCTGATTTGGTACTTAGCGGTTGGCTTAATTTAGAACCATCGCGGTATAAAGCATTTGCTTTTAAACCTAATTTCCAACTCATTAAATAACAATCTGCAATTTCTTCAACAGTAGCTTCGTTAGGCAGGTTAATAGTTTTTGAAATAGCACCCGATAAAAAAGGTTGACAAGCAGCCATCATCCTAATGTGTCCATGTGCATGAATATATCTTACTCCTTTTTTACCATTTTTATTGGCGCAATCA
>CAZWTV010000008.1:0-31085 GCA_964637225.1 uncultured Sediminibacterium sp. | reverse complement strand
TAGGTCTTGAGCATAAACTAAAATACTAGATAAAGTAAATAATAATATTAAAAATAATTTATATACATGTAAGCGCATCAACATTCTTTAGACTTTAAATATAAAGAATAATTCATTTTTTTGTTAACAATCAATGTTTTAAGTTTATATTAATATTAAAACTAATAGTATTGAAAATAAGTTTTTTATCGGTGGGAAAAGCGAATGAATCCTACATTAATGAAGGAGTGCTAGGATTTACCAAAAGAATAAGCCACTACTACCCTGTTAACTGGCAATTCATAACCCCCTCTAAATTGAAAGAATCTATTCAAATAAAAAAAGAAGAAGCAATTTCTATACTAAAAGCAATAAACCCCACTGATATACTCATTCTTTTGGATGAAACAGGTAAAATGTTAAACTCGCCTCAACTCGCTCAATTAATACAACTCAAAGCAAATCAAAGCGCCCAAAATATTGTCTTTTTAATTGGAGGTGCTTTTGGTGTTGACGCATCTATCAAAAAAAGGGCTCAATTTATTTGGTCTTTATCTGAATTGGTATTCCCGCATATGTTAGTTCGATTAATATTAGCTGAACAAGTATACCGAGCTTGTAGTATTTTGGCAAATGAAAAATACCATCATCCATAATATTCACTTTATTAATATACACCTTATTTTAATAACTTTTTTAATGAGCATTACTTTATATATTACCCTTTTTACTGTAGCAGTTTCTATTGCTGCAATGTATAATGCACCTTTAATGGATAAACTAATTTTTCAACCCTATGCAGTGCATCATTATAATCAATGGTATCGATTTTTTAGCTCAGGTTTTATACATGCCGATTTTATTCATCTAGCTTTTAATATGTTTTCATTGTACATGTTTGGAGACTATATCGAACAATATTTTACCATGATTTTTGGAAGAGCAGGTAGTTCTTTATACGTTATCTTATACATTTCCTCATTATTAATTTGTTTAATTCCCACGTATTTGAATTACTATAAACAATATAACTATTATAGTTTAGGAGCTTCTGGAGCTGTTTCTGCCATTGTATTTGTAGGAATATTCTTACAACCCACTATGCAAATTGGATTTTTTATTATTCCCCCCATTATACCCGGATTTATATTTGGCCCCATTTACTTGGCATTGACTGCCTATTTAGCCAAGAGTGGACAAGGAGGTGTTAATCATAGTGCTCATTTATGGGGTTCTTTGTATGGGGTCGTATTTTTAATTATTACTAGTTACTTTTTAGGCAATTACAATGCTTTAAGTGCATTCATAGAACAAATTAGGATTTATTTAATGCGCTAATTACTAAAACATTTTTTGTTTGAGAATTAATTTTAAATCGATCATCAATTCTATGTCCCACCACCCATAGAATTTTGTGCCCCATAGCAAGCACCGCTGTTTTTTGTTTTATGCCAGGACTTAATTTTAAAGAAGCTAAAAAATGATTTAATTTTTTCTTTTTACGAAGACCAAATGGATAAAAATAATCTGTAGACTGCCAAGTTCTATAGACTAATGGCCATTCTAATTGATCGGCATCTAAATAAGCATACTTACTCTCTTTTTTAATTTCTCCTAATGCCTTTGCCTCTTTTAATTCAAATTGTAAAATTCCTGCATTTACTTGAAGTTGCCCATCTGCTACATGAATAATAATATGTTCTTTGGCAGTTTGGTTATCAATTATTTGAATGGAGTCATTGAATTTAATAAACCGATGCGAAGAAGTTGCCATATAAGCTCCATTATTGGCTACTAATAATTTATGCACTTCAGCAATTTGCTGTGGTTTGAACCCATAATTTTTTATAAGACCCCATGTATAGGTATAATTTAAATTTACTTTTTTCCAATATTTAATGGGAATAGACAATATACCTTTTTGAACCCGCAAACCTTTTTTCCAAAAATTAGCTACGGTAGACTCTACAATGGCTTCTGATTCTTTTAATCTTTGAATAGTATCTAAAACATTATGGGGCATATGGGGTATAACCGACTGAATCGTAGGAATTACTTTATGACGAAATAAATTACGTGTATAATCATCTTTTGTATTTGAACTATCTTCAACAAAATCTAAATGATTAGTTTTTGCAAATTCAAGAATTTCTTCTTTAGAAAAAACAAGCAAGGGTCTAGCCACAGAAAGAGCATCTTCTCGTCTTTCAGGTATACCTGTTAAACCATGTAAACCTGTTCCTCTTGCAAATTGCATAAATACCGTTTCTACTTGATCATCTAAATGGTGCGCTGTAAGTAAAACTTTTTGAACAAGTGGTTCACTTGAAAGTAAAGTACTAAACCAAGCATATCTCATTTCTCTTGCTGCTTCTTGAATACCCATTTTATAGGTCTGAGCATAAGTGGCCGTATCAAATTTTTGTAAGGCTAATTCAATTGAAAATTTTTGCGCAAACAATTTAACAAAATTTTCATCTCTAGTACTCTCTTCAGCTCTCAATTGAAAATTAGCATGGGCTATACTTATAGTAGCACCCGCTTTATACATCAAATAAGCTAAGACAATACTATCTACTCCCCCACTTACAGCAATAATGAATGTTGATTTCTTTAATGAAAGCCTAGGGAAAGTTCTTTCCCAATGTTGAATAAATTTTTCGAGCGTTAACATTCAATGAATTTATTGATTATTTTTTTGCTCTTTGGCCCATGTATCTTTTAATGTAACCGTTCTATTAAAAATTAGTCTTTCTGAGCTACTCTTTACATCTTGATAAAAATATCCTTTTCTTAAAAATTGAAAATGCACTTCAGGAGTATCTGTCTTTAATGCTGGTTCTGCCCAAGCATTGGTTTTTGTTAAAGATTGATCATGAATATAATCTTTGAAATCACCTTCTACCTGATCTAAATTTTCTACTTTAAATAAACGATCATACTCATTTAAAATAACTGGCACAGCATGTTTAGCACTCACCCAATGTAAAGTTCCCTTAACATGAATACCAGAGGTATCGGATCCACTTTTACTCTCAGGAATATAAGATACATAGACTGTTTGTACTTGACCGGAAGCATCTTTTTCAAAATTCTCACATTTTACGATGTAAGCACTTTTTAATCTAACCATTAATCCTGGCCCTAATCGAAAATATTTTTTTGTCGGAGCTTCCATAAAATCCTCTCTTTGAATCCATAACTCTTTACTAAATGGCACTTTTCTTGACCCCCCTTGAGGATCTTCAGGATTATTTTCAGAGAGAAGCATCTCTTCCTCTTTATCATAATTGGTAATTACTAATTTAATAGGGTCAGTGACTACCATTCTTCTTTGTGCAATTTTATTCAGATGTTCTCTTACACAAAATTCTAATAAACTAAAATCAATAATATTTTCTCTTTTAGCAATGCCTATTCTATCACAAAAATCTCTGATACTTTCTGCAGTGTACCCTCTTCTACGCATACCACTTATGGTGGGCATTCGAGGGTCATCCCAACTTTCTACAAAACCCTCTTGTACCAGTTGCAATAATTTTCTTTTACTTAAAACAGTATAAGTTATATTTAGCCTAGCAAATTCATATTGTTTAGAGGGGAAAATACCGAGTTGATGAATACACCAATCATAAAGGGCTCTATGTTCTGTAAATTCCAAAGTGCAAATAGAATGTGTTATTTTTTCAATAGAATCACTTTGGCCATGTGCAAAATCGTACATGGGATAAATACACCACTTATCTTGTGTTCGATGGTGATGTGCTTTTTTAATACGATACAGAATGGGATCTCGCAAAATCATATTGGGACTTGCTAAATCTATTTTTGCCCTAAGCACTTTTGCGCCATCTTCGTATTTACCTAGTTTCATATTGGTAAATAATTCTAAATTTTCTGCAACCGTTCTATTTCTATAAACATTTCCTTTGCCGGCAATAGTGGGTGTTCCTTTTTGAAGTGCAATTTCTTCCGGAGTACTATCGTCTACATATGCTAATCCTTTTTCAATTAATTGAACAGCATATGCATAAAGTGTATCAAAATAGTCAGAGGCATAACATTCTTTCACCCATTGAAATCCCAACCATTTTAAATCGTTTTTAATGCTTTCAACATATTCAGTCTCTTCAGTAGAAGGGTTCGTATCATCGAATCTTAAATTGGTGCCACCTCCAAAATGAGCAGACAAACCAAAATTCAAACAAATACTTTTAGCATGACCAATATGTAAATAGCCATTTGGCTCAGGCGGGAATCTAGTAAGTATTTGATTATACTTCCCTGATGCCAAATCTTGGGATATAATTTCTTCAATAAAATTTAAATGCTTCGCCTCGCTCATGATGGTATTTAGTAGGTGTAAAGATACTAAAACCTACCTCAAAAACCTACCTGAAATAGGAATACCAGGCTTAGCCTTTATAGCCATAAAGCTTTTGCACTTCTAGTACAATTTTTTCAATCTCTTTATCTTCCCCTTTGGGATCATATTGTTGTTTCAAACTACTCCCAAAAACAAATGCAACCGTTTGCCAAAATCCTGCATTAAAGCCCCCTTTATATTCTTTAATGATTTCATAACAATTGTTGCCAGTTTCTCTATTAATTAATTTCATTAGCACTTTACCCTGATACACAGACAAACTTGTAACCTTATCACCGAAATCTCTTTTCATTTCTTTCTCTCTTGACTTTATAATTTTTTTTCTTACACCTTCATCACTAATTCCTGCCAATTGATTATTTACTTCACTAATAATTTTACTTGCAGATTTTGCATAAGGATATGTCACATAGACAGCATTTCTAAGCCTTGTCCAGTCTCTCCAATAATTTCTCCAATGAGCAGTTTGTTTAGCATAAACTTCAACAGTGGGCAACCAAGATTGTGGAATAGTATCACCCTCAGGTGTAATAAAAGCCTCTACTCGAATAGTGTCATTAAAATTGGATGGGTGAATATGATCTTGGGCATATGACTTTAGATAGCCAAAACAAGCAAAAAAAATTAACAAAATATATTCAACCCTTTTTTTCATATTGCTCAATATGGTATTCTAAATTAAAACTTATAATTTGAACTCAAAATCAAGACTAATAACACAAAGTTAATACAGTTCTTTAAGATTTTACTTTTCTTTTAATTTTGTAAACCTACTGAAACTTGCTACACCAAAACCAAAAGTCATTACAATGACACCTAACCACAATACATTGATAAATGGAAATTCATAGGCTTTTAAAGTAATGAGGTTCGTTAAGGCAGCTGATTCTTTCAAGCCTATTTCTAAAGTGCCTTTTTTTTGATCTATGACTTTATTAAAACTCAACACCAAATTTTGAGCTTTTACAGTATCCAGATTGGATTGCAAACTCATACCATTTAATACAATACCCGGATTCGCTGTATATTGTAAACCCTCTTTTGAAGTAACGGCCAATTGCAAGACTAATTCATTTTCTCCTGGTGCTCTTTGAGCATTAGGATTAACTAAAACTTTTTCTAATTTAATATAGCCATTGCTATAAAAAATGGAATCACCCACTGCCATTTGAACAGGCTTAAAACGAGAAGTATCTTCTTTAGAATTGTCTTGAAAAGATGTTACATACACAAAAATATCTTTATTCCAATAATGCTTTGAGGAAGGGTTGGCTGAAAATCCTTCCATGCCTTTATTATTTTTCAATACATCAGGATATAAAAAGAACTCCTCCTGTGTCTGTTTATTTTTAAATTTTAATTCAAAATATCTTTTATCTAAATCTCCGAATGTATCACGCACATAAGTAACCATGAATTTGCCCATATCGGTATCAATTCCTTCAAACAAAGTAATATTTTCTCTAGGATTACCTGCAGGATTCTTTTTTGATTCCATACGAAGTGGGCTAATTCCAGTAGTGTTCCAACTAAGCACTGTTTTATTTGAGGATGAAATTAAAATTCCTAATAACACCATACCAAAACCAATGTGACCAAAAGAAGATCCAGCCGATTTTAATTTTGACTTTTGAAGTCCAATCCAATAAAAAATATTAGCAACAATAGTATACGCAGAAGCGAAAATAGCTACATAAATGGCTCCCTCAAATCCTATACCTTTCTCTTTAAATGCAACTCCAATAAAAATAAAAATAACGGCACTTAAAATTATAGTTACCACCAAAGGCATTTTCAATTTTTCAACTAAAAATGCTTTTGGAGTTCCTTTGAATTTTAGAAACTGACCCACTGCTGTTAATAAACCAATTAGAATAGCCACAAAAACTTGCACTTGATTGTGTGCAAAAGCAACATCTTCTGGAGGTGCAATGGTAGAACCAAATAATTTATTAAAAACTGGAATAGAGGTAATGGAAATAATGATGACTGCAGATAAAAATAAAATGAGAGATCCAATCAACATCCAGAATTCTCTGCTATCTATTGCCTCCTCTTTTGTTGGCTCTGTTAAATTTTTTGCTCTACTCAAAAACAATAGGAAAAAAGGAATTACAAAAATCAATAAAAAGCTAAGTAGTTGCGCATTCATACCAAGATCGGTAAATGCATGCACTGAAGTATCACCTAAAATTCCACTTCTTGTTAAAAAAGTGGAATATAAAACTAACAAGAAACTAATTCCATAAAACAAGTAAGTAAGTTTTAAGCTAGCACCTGTTTTTCTATACACAATACAAGTGTGAATGGCCGCCACTAAAGTTAACCATGGTACTAAAGAGGCATTTTCTACAGGATCCCAAGCCCAATAACCTCCAAAAGTTAAACTTTCATAAGCCCAAGCTGCTCCCATCATTATGCCTAATCCTAAAATTCCAGCAGAAAAACTTGCCCATGGCAATGAGGTATCCATCCAATCATGTTTCATGGTAATTAACCCCACCACTGCAAAGCCAAAAGGAATGGTAGTAGATGCAAAGCCTAAAAATAAAACGGGTGGATGAATAACCATCCAATAATTCTGTAATAAAGTATTTAAACCAGTACCATCTTTGATTAAGTGTAAATAATCGGGTCTCGATAAAATAGGCCAATTCATTTCTTCTCTTAACAATAAAAAGGGACTTGATCCCATCTTCATATCAAAAATATATAAACCCACCACCATAGTGGCTAAGCAAAATTGTACAAAATTCAAAACCATCATGACTCCAGCAGTAGTATTTCCCCTTTTCTTATTAGTAGCAAGAAGAATTGAACCTAAAACGCAATGCCAAAAACTCCATAGTAAAAAACTTCCCTCCTGTCCTTCCCAAAAACAACTTAATAAATATTGAAAGGGTAAATTTTTATCACTATGCATGTATGCATACTTATATTCAAATAAATGATGAGAAATAATATAAAATAGAACAACAAAACAAGAAACTACTGAAATTGATTCAATGATAAAAGCAATTTTTGCTAATTTTTCCCAAGCTACTTTTACGTTTAATTCTTTTGAAAAAAAAACTTTAGCAAAAGAGTAAGTGGCTAGCAAAGAAGCAACAAAAGTAAGTATGGTTAAAAAATAACCTATTTGACCAGGAAACAAATGCTCGTCAATAAACTTAGTCGTACTCATTTACCTTTTATATTTTATTAATTGCTAATGGTCACCGGTTGGTTTTTCATTGCATTAGGATTGTCCTTATATTTTGAAGGACATTTCATAACTATTTGAGAACATTCGAAATGATCACCTTGTACTTTTCCTTTCAAAACTAACCTTTCAGACTTTTCCATATCGGTAGGCATGGTACTATGATACACCACATTAATTTTACCACCTACACTATCTTGCACCTTAAACTCTAATAAATTGGGGTCTTTAATAGGATCATATTGTACAGGTTCCGATTTATCCATTTTCACTATTAAATTCACAAATTTTCCTTCTTTTTGTTTTGCAGAACCTATTGTTTCATAACTACTTAAATCGCCTGTATAGCTTACCAGTACAACAATTGCGGCTGCGATTAATACCAATAAAGCAATATGAGTTTTCTTCATGGTGCAAAGTTAACCAAATGAGCTTAAATTGCACCAAATTTTATTGTTATAGAAACCCATTCATATGCGTGAATTTGACTACGTTATTGTTTGCAAAAGCCCAGACTACAAAAATGTTGACAGAATAAGCCAATTCATGTTATTCATTTCAACAGTTTCATTTAGCTATTCAATATTTTTGGGACATTTTCCCAAGCCAGCACTTATAATTGCCATTATAACTTCTTTTATAAGTTGGTGGATATTTTGTGTTTTTCAAGCAAGAAAAGGGGTTCTTCCCTATTATAGACTAGGTTTATTATTGGCCTCTTGGGGTTGGTATTTACAACCCAATGGCTTAATAATAGCAGGTATTTTTTTAATAGGAGCTTTATTTGAAAGGCAGGTAAAATTTCCCTACGAAATTGCTTTTGACCCTGCTGGAATTGTCATCAATACATTTCCAAAAAAATTTTTTCCATGGAGTACCATTCAAAACGCTTTAATCAAAGATGATATGATCACCATCGATTTTAAAAATAATAAACTTATACAAAAACAAATTAACGAACCCGTTTCCATAGAAATTACCAATGAATTCAATAATTATTGTACTGAACAGTTGACTTCTTTAAATGCTCTTAAATCCTAATATAACTAGAAAACTTATTCATTTTAGATACTTTCACCATGTCACTACTTTCTTCTCCTTATATTTTATATTCAAACGGAAAAGGTCAAATTTTTGAAGATACCAGTCTCTATGTCGCTGGAAGAGCTGGTTGGGATGCTTATCCCATTGAGCTAGATGATTGGATTGAATTACCAAATGGTGGTAGCTTATATGAGTTACCGGAAAGAAGAGGCATTGGTATTGATGTCGTAACTGGAGAGATGAGAATTTGTGAAAAAGGTTGGGCAGTAGCAGCATTTATTCCTCCAGCACATACTGGTTTATATATTGCTGCCTATGAAACTTTACCCCATGCACCGACCCTTCCACTATTTTGTTATACTGCTGTGGGATGGTATAATGGAAAAAATTATGTTCCTGCTATAAGAATTGAAAATGATATAAGACAAGATTGTGATGGATATGATCAAAAAGTTATTGAAAAAGGTACCCAACAACTTTTAGCAACCTATCAACAAAATAGATTGGTCAAACACTTAATGGAAAATTGCTGTATGACTTACCATTGTCCAGCTGCAAGAAATTTTGCAATGAGCAGATGGGAATGTCCTATACCTATTTCCCCTGCTTGTAATGCTAATTGTATTGGTTGTATTTCTTTTCAACCAGTGGAAGAAGAAATTATTTCTAACCAAGAACGATTGGTTTTTAGGCCTACTGCTGCAGAAGTGGTAGAATATACTGTTCCTCATTTAATGACAGCACCGTATCCTATTGTTAGTTTTGGTCAAGGCTGTGAAGGTGAACCTTTACTTATGTGGGAAACCATCCAAGAAGCCATTATTGAAATAAGAAAACATACTCCCAAAGGAAGTATTAATATTAACTCCAATGGTTCTAATCCTAGGGCTATAAAAATTTTAGCTGAAGCAGGTTTAGATAGTTTAAGAGTAAGTACCAATTCTGTGCAAGAGCCAATTTATAATGCCTACTACCGACCTAATAATTATACATTTGCCGATATTAAAGAAAGTATACGTGTGATGTCTGCAGCAGGCAAATGGACAAGTATTAATTATTTTGTTTTCCCTGGAATGACAGATAGTGTAGAAGAATATGAAGCATTAAGAAAATTTATTAGAGATACTAATTTAAAAATGATTCAATGGCGCAATTTCAATATAGACCCCGACTGGTATTTAGGAAAAATTGGTGCAGCAGATAAAAGTGAAATTTTAGGTATCAAACAAATGATGGATTTAATTCAAGAAGAATTTCCCCATATAAAATTTGGTTATTACAATCCGCCGATTGAAAGAATAAAAGGTGATTTTACTCAAAACTTTGCACACCATTGAAAAGACAAAATCAAATAGGAGCCCTACTAGCCATCACTTCCAGTATAATTTGGTCTGGTAATTTCATAGTCTCTAGATATGCGATACATTTATCGGGCCCCATAAGCTTAGCATTTATGAGATGGACAATTGCTACGATTTGTATGTTTCCTTTTGCTTACAAAAATTTAAAAAAAGAATGGCCCATTTTTAAAGCTCATAAAATATATTTTTTTTGGATGGGACTTATTGGATTTTCGGTCTATAATACTTTAATATATACGGCCGGTCATTATGCCACAGCTATAAACATGGCTTTATTTGGTTCTACTGTTCATCCTATAGTAGCTGCGCTTCTAGCCGCCTATTTTGTTAATGAAAAACTTCATTGGAGAAATATTACTGGAATTGTTTTAGGTGTAATAGGAACTGTCTACTTACTTACAAAAGGTCAATTATCTAATATCTTGAATTTTCAAATAGGCACTGGCGATTTATGGATGATTTGTGCAGGCTGTTGTTTTGGTATATACAATGTATTTGTACGTAAAAAACCAACAGGCATTTCTAATAATAGTTTTTTATTGGTACTATTTGCTTTAGGAGCCCTATTATTATTACCCGCTGCTATTTACGAAATAAATTTTGTTCAACCAGTTGTCTTAAGCTACCCTTTATTAGGTATTGTTCTTTATATTGGTGTGGGAAACTCTACCATCTCTTATTTAATTTGGAATAATGCCATTCACAAAATTGGAGCTGGCAAAGCAGCATTATTTGGAACCTTAATTCCACTGTTAAGTTCAATAGAAGCCGTCTTTTTATTAAATGAAAAATTTTCAAAGTTTCAATTAATTGGAGGATGTATTATTATTATTGGCATTATTATTAATACCTGGCCTCATTCTGAAAAGTCAGTTAGCCATATAAAGTAGAATTTGGGTTTTGATTCAATTTTGCTTTAATTTTATAGTATGCAGTTAAGCTTCGAACAAGAAAAAAATATTAAAGCTGGTATTTATACCTTATTAATATGCATTGCCTTGTCTTGCTTATTTATAGTAATGCATTGGCAACAGCCCGCTCCTCCCATGACGCCCCCTAGTGCAGACTTTATGGAAGTTAATTTAGGTAATTCCAACACTGGCCAAGGCAATGTGGCACCCTTGAGTAAAGAAGCTCCTTCCACTGAGATAGGTTCTAAAAATAAAGTAAAAGCTACTTCAATTAATAAGTCAATTAAAATTAATGCGAGTGGAAATGATCCCAATGATGAAGCCATAAGATCTTCCAAAGATAAAACCAATATAAAAAATTTACCCCTTCCTCCTGCTGCTAAACCAAAAGCCCTTATGGGAAAATATGCCGGGGGTAATGGACAAGGTGGCAACAATCAAGATAGTTATAATAATGTAAAGGAACAGGGTATTGTGGGGGGCCATGGCGATCAAGGGGCTGCCAACGGAAACATTAACTCGAAAAACTATGAAGGTAACGGAGGTCCTTTTGTAACTAAAGGTGATAGAAGAATTACAAAAGCCTATTCATTTAATGGAGATGTAGAACCCGCTACAATATATGCAGAAATAGAAGTAAATACTGCTGGAGTGGGTCGTTTTATACAAATTGTTAAAGGTTCTAGTTCCAACGATGCAAAATACAAAAGAGCCATTGTGGAGTATTTAACTAAAATAAATTTCAATAGTTCCGATCATATTTCTAATGTGACTGTAAAGTTTAAATTCGAAAATCAATAATCATTGCTGTGTCTTTAAACGATTATCAAAATACCATTGATTATTTATATAGTCGTTTACCAATGTTTAGTCGCATTGGTGCAGCAGCTATTAAAAATAATTTACACAATACAATATCCATTTGTTCTTTTCTAGGTAACCCTGAAAATAAATTTAAAACTATACATGTAGCTGGTACCAATGGCAAGGGATCCACTAGCCATATGCTTGCTTCTATTTTTCAAAAAGCAGGCTATACAACAGGTTTGTACACCTCACCTCACTTATATGATTTCAGAGAAAGAATTAAAGTAAATGGTGTAATGTGTACTCAAGAGTTTGTAACTGAATTTACTCAAAAAGTAAAACCTTTAATAGAAGAAATTGAACCTTCTTTTTTTGAAATTACGGTAGGAATGGCTTTCGATTATTTTGCACAACAGAATTGTGACATAGCCATTATAGAAACTGGATTGGGAGGCAGGTTAGATAGCACGAATGTCATACAACCTATCTTAAGTCTAATTACCAATATTGGATGGGACCATATGGCATTATTAGGAAATACACTTGAAGCCATTGCCTACGAAAAAGCAGGAATTATTAAAAAACAAACACCCATTGTAATTAGTGAGCGTATTAAAGAAACTATATGCGTTTTTGAAAAAAAAGCAATTGAAGAAAAAGCGCCTATTTATTTTAGCGAGGATTACATTGAATTAGATGCATTTGAAAGCCATGAAGATATCGCCCATTTTAGTTTTCATCAACCACAAATACACAATTTACAACAACCTTTATTTAATCAAAATTTTTCTATTGCTTGTGACTTACCTGGGAAATACCAAGCAAAAAATTTAAAAGGGGTTTTAGTAGCCTGTCAATTATTATTTGAAATGGGGTGGCAATTAAATAGCACACTTATTAGTGAAGCTTTAATTGAAATAAAATCATCTACCGGATTTATGGGAAGATGGGAATGTTTACAAAAATCTCCCAACATCATTTTAGACGTAGCCCATAATGAACACGGCATGAAGGCACTACTTGATCAAATTGCTAATACTACATTTAAACAACTGCACATTATCACAGGCATGGTAAAAGACAAAGATGTAGAAGCAGTACTTGCCTTGCTACCTAAAAATGCAAAATACTATTTCACACAATCTCATTTACCTAGAGCACTTTCCAAAGAAGCATTAGCTAAAAAAGCAAATCATTGGGGTCTTCTAGGTGACACATATAAGGATGTCAATTTAGCAATAAAAACAGCCTCCAAAAAGGCAAATCAAGACGATTTAATTTTAGTCATTGGAAGTGTTTATTTAGTAGCAGAAGTGGATAGAACTTTATTCAAAAAATAAATTTCAATTTCCTACCATCCTTTTTGTTTACATAAATTGGTAATATGAGCAAGATGGTGCTTTCCATGCCAAGCATATATGGCTAACATTTCCCATAAGCTTACTTCTGCATTTTTAACTGGATGAAATAATTTTCTTTGAAACTGCTCATCAGTCATGGATTCCAACAAAATTATCCAACGTGCGTGTAGTGCATGTAATATAGTGGTTGAGTAATTTACAGGTGCGTTTAAAGAATCGGCAGTATTGGCAAAATCACCTTCCTGATAAGCTTTTATTTTGGGTACTTCTTCTGTTATTGCTAATTTGAAACGAATGAATGCATTCATATGGCTATCTGCCATATGATGCATGACTTGTTGAATAGTCCAACCTCCTTCTCTATAAGGAGTTTCTAACTGGGCCTTATCTAAATGTTGAACAGCCATTTCTAATTGAGCAGGTGCTATTTTAACAGCTTGTATAAAAGCTTTTTTATTTTCCTCAGTAAAGGGTAAATGAACTACTTTACCAATAGGATACCTTACATCTTCCATTTTATTTATTTTTATTTTTTTGAATAAATTAAGAATCTTCCCTTAGCGCCTTACCTGTTAAATGTATAAATACATCTTCTAAATTTGCTTTTTTAACTTCTTTCACTTTTTCAAAACCGGTTGCTACTAATTCATCAATTAAAAAATTTGGTGAATGTATAGCAATAATTTCACCGCTATCAATAATAGCTACTCTATCGCATAAAATTTCGGCTTCATCCATATAGTGAGTAGTAATAATTACAGTGGTGCCATTGTCTCTAATTTCTTTAATTAAATCCCACAAATTTCTCCTTGCTTGTGGATCTAATCCAGTGGTAGGTTCATCTAAAAAAATAATCTTAGGTTTATTAATTAAGGTAGTAGCTATGGAAAACCTTTGTTTTTGCCCACCACTTAATTCTTTATACTTTGCTTTGGCTTTATCTTCTAAATTCACTTTTTGTAAAAGGGCTCTTGCATCTATTTCATTTTGGTATAACCCCACAAATAAATGAATAAGCTCGGTTAAATTTAAATTGGGATAAAACCCTGCTGTTTGTAATTGAACACCTATTAATTTTTTAATTGATTCTGGAGAGGTATCTAAATCAAACCCATTCACCACCACAGTTCCACTTGTTTTTTCTCTCAAAGTTTCAATAATTTCCAAAGTGGTCGATTTACCAGCTCCGTTTGGGCCTAATAAACCGAATATTTCTCCTTCCATAACTTCAAAATTGATTCCCTTCACTGCTGTAAAATTACCATAAGACTTCACCAGATTTTTAACCGTTATAATAGGAGTAGAAGAATTATTTGAGGGGTGCATAATTAAAATATGAGTACACAAATTTAATCTCTTTTAATGGCTATGCAAAATGAAAACTTGTTGAAGAACCTTATCTTTGCATAAAGCATGTAAATGAAATTAGGAATATTAGGAGGAGGACAACTTGGACGTATGCTCTTGCAGGCTGCGGCTAATTATGATGTTACTACCTATGTTCTCGAAAAGGATGCCCAATGCCCCTCAGCTCATTTATGTCATCATTTCACCTTAGGGAACATACAAGACTTTGATACTGTATACAACTTTGGTAAAGGCTTAGATGCACTTACCATTGAAATTGAATCAGTAAATGTTGAAGCCCTAGAAAAACTAGAGGCGGAAGGTGTCAAAGTATACCCAACTTCAAGTGCCATTCGAACTATAAAAAATAAAATTTTACAAAAACAATTTTATAAAGACCAAGAGATTCCCACAGCACCTTTTGTCATTACTCAACATCAGTCTGATATTTACCAGCATGTATCTTTATTACCCGCTGTGCATAAAATGGCAGAAGGAGGTTATGATGGTAAAGGAGTGCAAATCATATCCACCGAAAAAGAAATGGAAGCCGGTTTTAATGTGCCTTCTGTTTTAGAACAAAAAATAACGATTGCTAAAGAAATAGCACTCATAGTGGCAATGAATGCAAAAGGGGAAACCATCATTTATCCTCCTGCTGAAATGATTTTTGATGATATATATAATTTACTCGATTATCAAATAAGCCCCTCTCCACTTGAAGAAAAAATTTTATGGAAGGCAGAAGCCATTGCTAGAAAAGTGGTACAAGGCTTAGCTAGTCCGGGTTTATTTGCTATTGAATTATTTATTGATCATAATGATGATGTTTGGGTAAATGAAACTGCCCCAAGAGTGCACAATAGCGGTCACCATACCATTGAAGCAAATTATAGCAGCCAATATGATATGTTGTTGAGAATTTTGATGGATTATCCGCTTGGAAATACCGATCCTATTTCTCCCTCCGCCATAGTAAATATTATTGGAGCTGCCTCACACATGGGTGAAGTATACTATGAAGGCCTAGAAGAAGTATTAAAAATGGAAAACGTTTTTGTACACATTTATGGGAAAAAACAAACTCAACCAGGTAGAAAAATGGGTCATGTAACAATAATGAGCCATGATTATCTAGATCTAACACATAAAGCCAACAAGATTAAACATACACTCAAAGCAATTACTAAATCTTAGGAGCAAGAACCGTTTTTTTAACTTGTAAATTTTTAAAATAACCTACCCCTATAATACTTTTAAGTTGAAGCCCTGGGGATTGCTTTAATGGGCCAAAAATTTTAATCTTGTCATCGTATATTACATCCAAACTATAAGAAGCAGAAAAATTCTTGTTTATTTTAAATGTAAACATGTTGGTCATATAAATATTAATATTCTCAGGTTTTTCATTATAGTTAGAAAAAAAATCGGCACGTGCTTTATAGGTAATATTCGGAGCAATAGTATTATTATAATTGACAGTAACAAACAAACCCGTTTCCCTATTTATTTTTTTACCCACTGGCACACCATAACTCCCCAAATTAGAGAGTTTTGTATTTAACAATAAAGTAGTTCTTGATGTCAAGGGTGAAAAGAAAACAGAAAAAATAGTATTAGGCTTAAAGTCCAATCCAGCAGATAAAATAATATAAGCGGGTGATAAGAATGAAGAAGTGAAATTGGAATTGGTTCCACTGAAACTATAACCATCAAATAATTGTGAACGAAAATTAAATAAACCAGACAAGTACCACATTCCTGTGGTATCTATACGATAACCATATTTACTTAATATATCAATTCTATCATCATTTTTTCTACCTCCCAAACTAGTAGATTGAACGAAACCTAAATTTAGATCTAAATTATTATCCCAGCTCTGACGTGGTTTTTGGAAATAGGCATAGTAATTAAAATAAGTATTAATAGACATATTAAAATTATCACCTCCTGCTGCCCAATTACTTAAGGAGCTTTGAGACAAATTAAAATTATACATACCCCCTTGCTTCCAATTATAATAACTGGTATCGTTATCTTTTTTTATGGTTCTAGATGTTTCAGATCTCAATTTTGCCACTGCAACATTCTGCGTAAATGAAGCCTGCACCATTAAAATTAGTATCACTAAAAGCAGACTTTTTCTCATGTAATTCAAAATTTTTTCAAATATAAGAAGCATTGGATAAATCATTGATTTCTAATTATATATAAATTGTTAACATAGATTTCATAAGTTTTCAATAAGGGTTTCATTATCAAATAATTATAACTTATGGCTGACAAGTTGACACATTTTATTTTATTTTAAGTAAATTTGCGGTTTAAATTTAATGGAATGCAATTATCCGCTTTGGATATCAAACAACATGATGAGCTAAGACAAGGAGAAGCCTTTGCATCTCAGCAAAATGATATTACTTTTTCCAAATTCTTTTATATTGAAAGTTATGGCTGTGCCATGAATTTTGCCGACAGTGAAGTAGTTGCCTCTATCTTAGGTAAAAGTGGATATGGAAGCACCCCTCATCTTCAAAATGCAGATTTAGTTTTAATTAATACTTGCTCAATTAGAGAAAAAGCAGAGCTGACTGTTCGCAAAAGATTAACAGAATTTAGAAAATACAAACAATTAAAACCAGACTTATTAATTGGCGTATTGGGTTGTATGGCAGAGAGATTAAAATCAAAATTATTAGATGAAGAAAAATTAGTGGATTTAGTGGTAGGGCCAGATGCCTATAGAACACTTCCCGATTTAATAATAGAAGCTGGCACAGGACAAAAAGCGGTGAATGTATTATTAAGTAGAGATGAAACCTATGCAGACATCTCTCCTATTCGACTTGATAGTAATGGTATTTCTGGATTTGTTTCTATAATGCGTGGTTGTAATAATATGTGTAGTTTTTGTGTTGTACCTTTTACCAGAGGTAGAGAAAGAAGTAGAGACCCTTACTCCATTGTTGCTGAAGCAAGAGATTTATTTGAAAAAGGATATAAAGAAATAACGCTCCTTGGGCAAAATGTAGATAGCTATTATTGGACCCATCCTGAAAACAACACTCCAGTTACTTTTGCTCAACTTTTAGAGAGTGTTGCTTTAATTGATCCTTTATTAAGAGTTAGATTTAGCACTTCACATCCCAAAGATATTACAGATGAAGTGTTATTTACCATGATGAAATACCACAATATTTGCAAATACATTCATCTACCAGTTCAAAGTGGTAGTACAAGAGTATTACAACTAATGAACCGAACCTATACTCGCGAATGGTATTTAGCTAAAGTTGCCCGCATCAAAGAACTTATGCCTGAATGCAGTATTTCATCAGATATAATTGCTGGCTTTTGCACTGAAACCGAGGAAGATCATGAGCAAACTAAAAGTATTATGCAATTGGCACAATTCGATTATGCCTACATGTATTATTATTCAGAACGCCCTGGAACCTTAGCAGAAAAAAGATATGAAGATGATGTCCCTTTAACTACCAAGAAAAGAAGACTTCAAGAAATTGTAGATATTCAATGGCATTTATCTAATAACAGTAACAAAAATGAAGTTGGAAAAATATATGAAGTGCTCATTGAAGGCAATAGTAAAAAAAGTGATCAGGAGTGGATGGGTAGAACTAGTCAAAATAAAGTGGTCGTTTTTCCAAAGCTCCACAGTGAAAATGCGATTGCATTGACTAAAGGAGATTATGTAAATATTCAAATAACAGATTATACCAAGGGTACCTTAATGGGTATCATAAAATAATAAATATGGACTTACAATCTTTAAAAAATAGATTCAACATTATAGGAAATACTCCTGCACTGAATCATGCTTTGAATACCGCAGAACAAGTAGCTGCTACCGACCTCACCGTGCTTATAGTGGGCGAAAGTGGCGTGGGAAAAGAAGTATTCTCTCAAATAATACATAGTTTATCTGCAAGAAAACACAATCCTTTCATAGCAGTAAACTGTGGCGCCATTCCAGAAGGTACTATTGATTCAGAATTATTTGGTCATGAAAAAGGTTCTTTTACTGGTGCTGTAGATAGTAGAAAAGGATATTTTGAAACGGTCAATGGAGGAACCATATTTTTAGATGAAATTGGAGAATTACCATTAGGCACACAAGCTCGATTATTACGTGTTCTTGAAACTGGAGAGTTTATAAGAGTGGGATCATCTAAAGTACAAAAGTCAGATGTAAGAGTTATTGCAGCTACGAACAGAGAACTTTTGGAATATACACAGAAAGGAAAATTTAGAGAGGACTTATATTACAGATTAAATACTGTTCCCATTCGAGTTCCTTCTTTAAGAGATCGCAAAGAAGATATTCCATTACTTTTTAGAAAATTCGTTGTAGACTTTGCAGAAAAGTATAAAACCAAGCCCATTTTCTTAGATGAAGATGCTCGAGCACTACTGACCAGTTATAGTTGGCCAGGTAATGTTAGAGAATTAAAAAATATTGCTGAACAAATTTCGGTTCTTCGCAAATCGGATAATATAAATAGTGATACCTTGGCTGGCTTTTTACCTCAAGTGAATATGCACAATATGCCCATGGTGACAGGGAATACTCCAGTGGGAGAATTTGCTAACGAAAGAGAAATATTATACAAGCTTTTCTTTGACATGAAAAAAGATGTAAATGAATTGAAAAAAATGTTTTTAGAAATTTTACAAAACCCATCTTTGGCAAACCAAAGTACCCATTTTAATAAAGAATCTTTAATTAATGAATTGAAGGAAGATATCATGCCCAATATGGCAGTTGCAAGCCCATCTGCTATAACAACACCCACCGTTCATCTTAACCATGCACAACCTATCATACTAGACAATGACAATGGTAGCCATTATGAAGTTGACGAATCATTGAATATTATGGATAAAGAAAAAGAGCTAATTTTAAAGGCCCTGAAAAAACATAGGGGTCGTAGAAAAGACGCTTCCACTGACTTAGGTATAAGTGAAAGAACCTTGTATAGAAAAATTAAAGAATATAATATTGAAGAGTAAAAATGGCTTAAGATAATAAAAACAAAAATGCGCCTATTTTTTAAAAATATAATCTACTTAGTAACACTAGCTACTCTCATGAGTGGTTGTGGTATTTATAGTTTCAGGGATGCCGTCATTCCAGATAATATCAAAACCATAAAAATTGGATTCATAGAGAATAAAGCCAGGTATGTGAATCCTCAATTGGCACCTTTATTGACCGACAAGTTGCAGCAAAAAATTATGAGTCAAACCAAACTGACTCGAACCAATAATGACGATGCGCATTATCAAATTTTTGCAACCATTACCAATTATGATCCTTCCCAAACTGTGGGAGTGAGTGCACAGCAAGCGAGTACGAACCGATTAACAGTTACAGTGCATGTTTTGCTGAAAAAAACTTTAGACAACAAAGAACAAGAATTTGATATTACTAGAAATTTTGATTTTTCTGCGAATCTTACTTTGAATCAAGCAGAAGCACAATTAATGGAAGATATCATTAGAAATATTACAGACGATATATTCAATCAAATTTTTTCAAATTGGTAAATATGACATCAGACCTACATCAGAAAATTTTATCTCAATGGACTGGTCATCATTCACTAGAAACGATTGAAACCGAAGCACTAGAAAAATGGGTGCAAGCACATCCTTATAGTGCTAGTTTACAATTTTTATTAGCTAAAAAATATGCTTTAATTCATTCTCCACTTTATGAGGCACAGGTGCAAAAAACAACCTCCTTTTTCCCCTCTGCTTTGCACTTACATCAAATTTTAAGTAATGAAGAGGCACAAAATGAGTTGAATCATATTCAAGTAGATCTTCAAGCAGATCTTGATGACAAAGTAAGTCATCTTCTCTCAGAGCAATTTGCACAATTTCAAGCACCAGTAGATGCAAAAGAACTTGAATTTGAAACAGCGATACAATCGGCCGCACAAGCCGATTATTTTGCTTCTCAAGGAATTGAAATAGATTTAGCTAAAATTCCACAAGACAAATTCACACAACAATTGAGGAGTTTTACTGCTTGGTTAAAGGTACTAAAACAAAAAGATGGACTTCCCGTAGTAATAGAAATGGAGGAAGAAAATGAGAAGGAAATAGCTGCCATTGCCGAAAAAGCCAATACCACAGCGGATGTTATTACTGAAGCCATGGCTGAAATTTGGATAAAACAAGGCAATAAGAGTAAGGCAATTGACATCTATTCTAAATTAAGTTTTATTTTTCCTGAAAAATCCGTTTATTTTGCGTCTAGAATTGAACAATTAAAACAAAAAAAATGATTACACTTTATTTAATATTGATCATTGTAGCCTGCTTAGGCCTTGGATTTATGGTACTCATCCAAAACCCAAAAGGGGGTGGTTTAAATGCAAATGTAGGAGGCCTTACTAACAATTTTATGGGGGTGAAACAAACCACTGATGTGCTTGAGAAAGGTACATGGATTTTCGCGTCTGTGATAGCTATTTTAGCCATCACTTCAACTTTATTTTTAAAATCAGGCAGTTCCGACAGCGATAAAGGTTTATTAAACAAAGTAAATACTTCTGTGACTGCTCCCATTAGTACTCCTGTTCAACCAACAGCTCCCAGTTCCACGCCTGCAGCTCCTGCCTCGGCTCCTTCGAATGTACCTTCATCCAACAAAAAATAAGTATTCACTGAATAAATACTAAATCCCTCTCGCAAAACGAGAGGGATTTTTATTATATAAATGTCACAATATTGAAAGTATAAAATAACTTTACTACATGAAAAAATGGATTTTCCTCTTTCTACTTTTTTGTAGTAGCTATATTGTATATATATTTTTTGTAAAAACGACACATTTCACAAAAGAGAAAGTTAGCTTTCAGTATAACCAAGAAGGGCTAAATACACTTGCAGATAGTTTAAGTGATAAAAAAATAATTAGAGATAAAATAAGCTTTTTAATTTTTGCAAAGTTATTGCATGTAGAAGATAAAATTAAACCGGGAAAATTTTTAGTTGAAAAAAATACTAGTTTACTTAACTTATTGAGAATGCTAAGAAATAATCAACAAGCAAAAGTTAAATTCATATTAAATAAAGTAAGATTAAAAAGTGATTTGGCAAAACTCATAGCATCTACTTTTGATATTGATAGCACGTACTGTATGCAATTTTTAACAAGTAATGATTCACTTGCCCCTTTTAAAACCGATACCATTCAAGTTTTAAGCTTATTTATTCCAAATACCTATGAGTTTTATTGGTCAACTCCCCTTGCAAAAATTTTTCAGAAAATGAAAAATGAAGAAGAAAATTTCTGGAATAAAAAAAATCGCTTAGCCAAAGCTAGTACCCTAGGTCTTTCCAAATATGAAGTATATACTTTAGCTTCTATCGTAGAAGAAGAAACCAATTATGATACTGATAAAAAAATAATAGCAAGCGTTTATCAAAATAGATTGAAGAAAAAAATGCCATTACAAGCCTGCCCAACTATTAAATATGCCATGCAGGACTTTACCCTTACACGTATTTATGATAAATATTTATCCAACCCTTCTCCTTATAATACGTATAAAAAAATAGGTCTACCACCCGGACCCATTTGTACCCCCTCCCCCAAAACAATTGATTTAGTATTGGACGCCCCTACAACCACTTACTATTATTTTGTAGCGAAGGCCGATTTTAGTGGTTATCATCATTTTAGTTCTACTTATGAAGAACATAGTAAATTTGCCAAAGAATATCAACACAAGCTTGATGAATACCAAGCAAAAAAAAATAAATAAAATTTGAACTCCATTTTAAAAATACCACTAACTATTTTCAAACCCATTTTTTTGTTTTTAAAACAAAAAGCGAAAGCTGTTTATATTCCAGGTTTTCAAAAAGTAAATTTATATCAAGTCATAAAGTTTGTATATCATCAATTAAATACCATAGGATTATATGATCGTGCCTCAGCCATATCCTTTAATTTAATCATGGCTTTGCCTGCAGGTTTTCTTTTTTTATTTTCCATCATCCCTTATTTTCCTAAAACTTTAAAAGTAAAAAAACAAATTTTATCATTATTCAAAGACATAGCACCCAATTCAAGTACCTATAAATTTATATTAGATATTATCAATGATTTATTAAGTCAACACGTAGGTATTTTCTCTTTTGGTTTTTTATTACTCTTATTTTATGCCTCTAATGCTATGACAGGTATTATTAGAAGTTTTGACAAATCCATTATGCAAGACAAACCTTTTTTCTTGCATCAAAGAATGCGAGCCATTCGCTTAACTATTATTCTTATACTATTAGTTTTCGCTAGCTTATTAGTACTCATTGGACAAGACCAATTAACAGCTGTGTTAAGAGAAATTTTTGATATAAGAAGAAAAACAATTGTGCCTTATTGGAACACGGTTCGTTGGGGTGTTATTATACTATTACTTTTTTTAGGTAATGCTTTTATTTATAAATATGCTCCGCTCATTAAAGAAAAATGGCCACTCGTTTCAGCAGGCGCCTTACTTTCCACCTTATTAATGTTAATTACCACTTTGGGATTCTCTTATTGGGTAAATAATTTTAGCAGTTATAATAAAATATATGGCTCTATTGGAACCGTATTGGTTGTAATGACCTTAGTTTACCTAAATTCTTTAATCTTACTTATAGGTTTTGAACTTAACGTAAGTATAGAAGTATTAAAAAAAGAACAAAACTAATTTAGCTACTTATTTATTGGCCATGTCAGGAATTTCCTCTGACTTATAAGCTCCTGCATCTAATTTAGCCTTTGTTTCACTGAAAGCCTTCAAAGTGATATCAATTTCTTCTTGAGTATGTTCTGCAGTAGGAATTAATCTATAAATGATATGGCCTTTAGGAATAACAGGATACACTACAATGGAACAAAATATTTTATAATGCTCTCTTAAGTCCATCACCATTAATGTAGCTTCTTCTACACCTCCTTTCATGTAAACAGGAGTTACCACAGAATTTGTATTACCAATATCAAACCCTCTTTCTTTTAAACCATTTTGCAAAGCCAATGCATTTTCCCATAATTTATCTTTCAAAGCGGGTTGCGTTCTTAGTAATTCTAGACGCTTTAAATTACCCACTACAAAAGGCATGGGTAAACTTTTTGCAAAAATTTGAGAACGAATATTATATCTAATGTAATCTATGATTGTTTTAGGGCCAGCCATGAAAGCTCCAATAGAAGCCATACTTTTTGCAAAAGTAGAAAAATATAAATCAATACCCTCTTGACATCCTTGTGCTTCACCTGCTCCTGCTCCAGTGGTACCTAAAGTCCCAAAACCGTGCGCATCGTCTACAAGCAATCTAAAAGAAACTTTATTTTTCAAAGCCACCACTTCCTTTAATTTACCTTGGTCTCCTGCCATACCAAAAACACCTTCAGTGATCACTAAAATACCACCCGATTGCTGTTTATCAATTAATGCTTGGGCTCTTAATAATTGTTTTTCACAATCTTCGATATCGTTGTGTTTGTAAACAAATCTGTGTCCCGCTAGCATTCTTAATCCATCAATAATACAAGCATGACATTCAGCATCATAAACCACCACATCGTGTCTTCCACAAATTGCATCAATGGCACTCATGATGCCTTGGTAACCATAATTCATTAAAATGGCATCTTCTTTTTGCTCAAAATTGGCTAGTTCAGCTTCTAGTTGTTCGTGTAAATCACTATTTCCGCTCATCATTCTTGCACCCATAGGCAGAGCTAATCCATATTGAGCACTTGCAAGGGCATCTGCTTTGCGCACTTCAGGATGGTTGGCCAAACCTAGGTAGTTATTCAAGCTCCAAACAATCATTTCCTGACCTCGGAATTTCATTTTTGTACCTATTTCACCTTCTAACTTAGGAAAGGCAAAATAGCCATGCGCTCTTTCGCGGTGCTGTCCAATGGGTCCATAATTCTTAATAAGTCTTTCAAAAATATCGGCCATTTTTCTACTTGTTATATGCTCGAAAATAATAATTTTTTACCTTTTTACCTCTAATAATTAAGTGTAAATTGCAGGCGAATATGGTTTGATGTTAACAAGTTAATTTTTAAAAAGAAAAATATTTGGTATGAGATACTTTTTAGTCGTTTTTTTAAGCTTTTTTTCACTTCTTTCTAATGCTCAAAAAAATGAGTACCCCCATAAAGTGAAACCTACTGCTAGCATGCCATCAAGCACTAATAAACCAAAATTAGTTGTGGGCATTGTGGTAGACCAAATGAGATGGGATTATGTTAACCGATTTAAGCCCTATTTCAAAACTTCAAGCGGATTTCAAAGATTTATCAATGAAGGCGCCACTGTGGATAACACGCTCATTTCTTATCTTCCCACAGTAACGGCCTGTGGTCATGCTAGTGTATATACTGGATCTGTTCCAGCTTTACATGGTATTGCAGGAAATGATTGGTTTGATAATCTAAAACAAAAAAGAATATACTGTGTTGAAGATGCCAATGTTCAAACAGTGGGTAGTAACAATAGTGGTGCTGGTCAAATGAGTCCTGTCAATGTATGGACCACCACACTTGGAGACGAATTTAAATTAGCCAGTAATTTTAAAAGTAAGGTTTTTGGTATTTCATTAAAAGACAGAGGAGCTATAATTCCTGCTGGACATAGTGCCAATGGAGCATTTTGGTATGATAGTAAAACAGGGAATTTTATTAGTTCCACTTATTATGCAAAGACGCTTCCTACTTGGGTAAGTAATTATAACAATTTACATCGTCCAGATAGCCTATATAGTTTAGACTGGAATTTAAGTTGGCCAAACGCTGTGTATGAAGCCAATTGTGATAAAGATGAAAATACTTATGAATCAACCCCTTTTGGTAGCTCCGCTAAACAATTTCCATATAATTTAAAAGCATTTATAGGCAAAGACTATGGTAAAATTTCTACCACTCCTCATGGTAATAATTTAGTGGAAGAATTAGCCAAACAAGCTATTGTCAATGAGTCATTGGGTGCTGATTCAATTACAGACTTACTTGCAGTGAGTTTTTCTTCTCCCGATTATATAGGTCATAGTTTTGGCCCTGACTCTTGGGAAACTATGGATAACTATATTAAACTTGATGAAATCCTAGCCGATTTTTTTAATTTTTTAGATAAGCAAGTGGGTAAAAATAATTATACCGTTTTTTTAACCGCCGACCATGCCGTTGCTAACATACCTGGATATAATGCTAAACACCAAATTCCTGCAGGCATTAGTAATGAAAAAGAAATGAAAAACGAAATTGGCAATATGTTAATCAATAAAGGATATAGTGCTAATCTCATAAATTACATTACAGAAGGAAACATTTATTTCAATCATAGTTTAATGGACAGCCTACACCTTAGTCAAGAAAACTTAGTGGAATGGGTTACAAAATATTTAGAAAAAAAATCTGATATATTACAAATAGTAGATACCAAAAAAGCAGCTTATGCACCCCTTCCCATTTCATTAAGAGAAAGAATTGTAAATGGTTATACCCCACAAAGAAGTGGGGATTTAGTCATCATATTTAAATCGGGATATGTGGTAGGATCTCCCACTGGCACTGGACACGGCAGTTTATATAATTATGATGCACATATACCTTTACTTTTTTATGGCAAGGGTATTAAAAAGGGTTCTGTGAAACGTGAAACTTATATCACCGATATCGCCCCTACCATGGCAGCTTTAATGGGTATCCAAATGCCAAGTGGTTCTATTGGAAAACCTATTACTGAAGTTTTACAATAAAACCACTTTAGTTTTATTTTTAAAAAACTTATTTATTGAGCTTTGCTTGTAAATTGGCATCAAGAGCATCTAGAAACTCTTCAGTGTATACATAGTGCTCACCATGTTTCACTTTGTTTCCATGCACACATACAGCTAAGTCTTTTGTCATAACTCCAGACTCAACTGTTTCAACGCAAACTTCTTCTAAAGCTTTAGAGAATCGAATTAATGCTTGGTTATTATCTAATTGTCCACGAAATTCTAATCCTCTGGTCCATGCAAATATGGATGCGATGGGATTGGTGGAAGTTCTATTTCCTTTTTGATGTTCACGATAGTGTCTAGTTACAGTTCCATGAGCGGCTTCCGCTTCCATGACTTTACCATCGGGTGTAATTAAAGTAGAAGTCATTAGACCCAGTGAACCGAATCCTTGTGCAACAGTATCAGATTGTACATCTCCATCATAATTTTTACAAGCCCATACAAAATTACCATTCCATTTTAAAGCAGAAGCAACCATATCATCTATTAATCGATGCTCATAGGTGATACCTACAGCATCATACTTAGCTTTGAATTCATTTTGGTAAACTTCTTCAAAAATATCTTTGAATCGACCATCATATTTTTTCAAAATAGTGTTCTTAGTAGATAAGTATAATGGCCATTTTTTGGCTAAAGCTTGATTAAAACAGGCACGTGCAAAACCATAAATACTTTCATCAGTATTGTACATTGCCATAGCTACCCCATCAGATTTGAAATTAAATACTTCAAATTCCTGCACAGATCCATCTTCTGCTTCAAATTTAATAGTTAATTTACCTTTTCCTTTGGTTACAAAATCGGTAGCACGATACTGGTCTCCAAAAGCATGTCTACCAATACAAATAGGCGCAGTCCAATTAGGAACTAAACGAGGTACATTTTTACAAACAATTGGCTCTCTAAAAACAGTACCATCTAATATATTACGAATTGTTCCATTAGGGCTTTTCCACATTTGTTTTAACTTAAACTCTTCCACCCTTTGTTCGTCGGGTGTAATGGTGGCACATTTTATACCAACACCATATTGTTTAATTGCATTGGCCGCATCAATTGTAACCTGATCATTGGTTTGGTCACGATACTCCATTCCTAAATCATAATACTTGATATCGATGTCTAGATATGGTAGAATTAATTTATCCTTAATGAATTTCCATATAATTCTAGTCATTTCATCACCATCCAATTCGACTACTGGATTTGCTACTTTAATTTTTTGTACCATTGATATAAAATATTTGGTTTAAAATATTTGGTTTAAAATTTTTGTTCGCAAATGTACAAAAACTAAAACAAAAAATGAAAGTTAAAACAGGGTAAAATAAGAAGTAGTAAATTCATTCAATACTGCTAAGTATTTACAATAAGTACAGGTATTTTCACTTTATGTCTCACTGATTCTATGGTTTCTCCAAAAAAATAATCTTTCCATCCCCGATGACGATGAGCCCCCATAACAAGTAATTTCGCATCATAGTAAAGAACCGTATTTACAATCTCTTTGACCCTATTTTCATACCCTAAATAAGTACTGGCTTTATACCCTTTTATTGTTAAACTATGGGCATAGATGTCTAACCTTGCTTGGTCTTTTCTAGTTTCAATGTCATCGCTTGACTCTTTCAAATATTTAGCAGTGGCACTTTCTACCACATGAATAAATATAAATTCGGTGGCCTCATGTGCATGTTGAATGGCTGTTTTAATAAGTTTTGTATCAGAGTGAGAAAAATCAACTGCTATTACAATCTTATCAACGGGAGCCTCTTTGGTCCAATCTAATTCTGTCATGGCTACATGAAACCCTTCCTCTTTGGAGCTAAAAGGCCTTTTGAAGAAGATGGGGAATAGAAAAATATAAATGAGTAAGGCTAAAAATAAAAGCACCATTAGGACTAATACCATTTTTATAAAACTATTTCCAGTACCATTATAAAATTGAAGAACAAAACCAATAACTAAATTACTATTTAAAAAAACTAAAATACCCGCTACCAACCAAGCTAAACATTTTATTGCCCAATGAATGACAAATTCTCCCATGGTCATTTTATCACTCACAAAATGTATTAAAGGAATTACCGCAAAACCTAATTGTAAACTTAATATTACTTGACTTAATACTAAAAGTTCATCGACATGGTCTTCCCCTAAAATTCCAATGACAAGTAAGGCAGGAATAATGGCAATAAGTCGAGTAAGCAATCGTCTTATCCATGGATTCAATCTTAATTTTAAATACCCTTCCATCACTATTTGACCAGCTAAAGTGCCTGTTACTGTTGAACTCTGGCCTGCGGCTATTAATGCGATAGCAAATAAAATGGGAGCTAATTTGGAACCTAACAAAGGAGCCAACATGGCATGAGCTTCTTCAATCCTGGCAACATGTATGTTCCCTGTTGTAAAAAAAGCAGTGGCTGCTAAAATTAAAATAGAAGCATTTACAAAAAAAGCAGCATTTAAAGCAACGGCACTATCAATAAAATTGTATAAAATTGATTTTCTAATTCCTTTAGAATTTCTTTCAATTTTTCTTGTTTGTACTAAGGCAGAGTGTAAATATAAATTATGGGGCATTACTGTAGCACCTATCATTCCTACCGCTATATATAAAGCTTCAGGTGATAACTTTGAAGGTATGAAACCTTTAATAGCAAAAGATAAATCTGGTTTTGCAATAAATAATTGAATAAAAAAACTAACACCAATTGTTGCTACTAAGACTAAAATAAAAGCTTCTAATTTTCTAATTCCGTAGCGCTGTAAAAATAAAAATAAAAAAGTATCAAAGACGGTGATTAGGGTACCATATATTAATGGCATTCCAGTTAATAATTTAATTCCAATAGCCATACCTAATACTTCTGCAAGGTCGGTGGCTGCAATAGCTAATTCTGCTAAAATATATAAAATGAAATTAATCAAAGGAGGATAAGTTTCTCTATTGGCTTGGGCTAAATCCATTCTTCTTACAATACCTAATCTTGCACTTAAGCTTTGTAGTAAAATAGCCATGAGATTACTTAGTAATAAAATCCAAATTAATTGGTATCCAAATTGCGCACCCCCTTGCAAATCGGTAGCCCAATTACCTGGATCCATGTATCCCACACTCACTAAATAAGCAGGTCCAATAAAAGCCATTAGCTTTCGCCAGCCCCCTTTATTTTGGACAGGAACAGACTCATGTAACTTATCTAAAGACTTTTCATTCATAATTTATTGCCCTTTCATGAAGGTAATTTTGAGACTTAGGCCAATTTTGTGCTTTCAGCGTGATTTATTCTAGTATTGTAAATTTAATACTAAAACCTTTTGACTAACTCAGTTTGAAAGTCTATTTTAGCAAAAAACTATTGAATGCGTATAGGTTATTTCATATTCTTATGCTTTTTTTTGGCAGCATGTTCTGAAAAAAAACCGGATCTCACTGGTAATACCCCAATTAAGATCAATGATTTTAATAAAGTTTTTAAAATAGCTAATTTACCCGTATCAATTTCAGATTCCAATTTACACCAAATGACAGACACAGTAGTCATAGGACGTAAAGCCTTAGCTCAATTTGTACCTGATTCCGTTGTGGAAAATATAATGGGCATAAAAGATAAAAAAGTTTCTTTACATCCAATTTTACGAATTGAAAAAGAAGAAGAATACTATTTATTACTAAATGTAAGTCATCCCAAAAAACAAGAAATTGCTATAGTAGTTTTCAGTAAAAAAAATAAATACTTAGATTATACCATGATTACTGAATTTAACGATGAAAATCATAGTTCTAAAATGTATGGTAAGAGTTTAAATATTAACAGAGAACCTTCTTTTTTAGTGGAAGAAAATAAATTAGCTGAAGATAATTCACTTACCTATGAAAAGAAAGGTTGGGCTTATACCGATAGTAGCTTTAGATTAATTTATTTTGATAGCAATAAAAAGTCAGAAACTAAAAAAGTAATTAACCCACTAGATACGATGTCCATGAATTATACTTATAGCGGAGATTATGCTAGAGACAATAAAAATTTTATTTCCTTAAGAGATGATGCTTCACAAAATAAATACCAATTTTTTTTACATTTTGAAAAACAAAATGGTAATTGCTTTGGAGAGCTTAAAGGAGTATTGCATTTTACAAAAAATCAAGCTACCTATTCTGAAAAAGGCGACCCTTGTATAATACATTTTACTATTCAAAACAATGTAATAAATATAAAAGAAGACGGAAATTGCGGCAATCATCGTAACATGACTTGTTATTTTAATGATAGTTACGACAAAAAAAGAAAGATAAAAAAGAAAAAATAATCCACTGTGGAAAGTGTATTAATGACATTTTCTTTAAATACCACTATATTGCAGCCAAATAAATCAAATCTGTTCGTATGAGTTTTAGAAATTTTCAAGTGCCTTATCCTATCAATGAACAATTCAAAAAAAAGGCAGCTTATTTTTCTATGGAATTTGCAATTCATCAACCTTTGAAAATTTATAGTGGAGGTTTAGGATTCTTAGCTGGCTCTCACTTAAGAAGTGCTTATGAATTAAATCAAAACTTAATTGGCATTGGAATTTTGTGGAAATATGGTTACTATGACCAGGCGCGAAATCAAGATCAAACTTTACAAGTTACTTTTATGGAAAAGATATATTCTTTTCTTGAAGATACCGGTATTAAATTTCAAGTTCTTATACACGATCATCCAGTTTGGGTAAAAGCTTTTTATTTAGCACCTAATACATTTTGTAGTGCTCCTCTATTTTTAATGAGTACAGACGTCCCAGAAAATGACTACGTCTCTCAAACTATCACACATAGATTGTATGATGCTAATGTGGCAACTA